>JAPKGD010000080.1 GCA_026648125.1 Bdellovibrionales bacterium
TTTTCGGTCGCTACCATTCCACTTCGAGACTTCAGCCCGGCCTTTACCAATCCACGCGCATAGATTTTCTGCTCATCATGAAAGATTTGAACGATATAAAACCATTTGTCGTCCCAACTCATAATGCGCGTTTCGAGAGAGAATTTCTGAAAAGGGCTGAGACTTCTTCGATAAGTGATGTGGGCGCTGGCGACCACAGGCATCCACTTTTGCTGAAGAACTTCCCTCACTAATCCACCTCGAATCATGAGATCGGTTCTTCCAAGATCCATTAACGAGAGGTATCGACCGTTGTTTACATGCAAGTTCGTATCCAGATCGGTGGGCCACACCCGAAAGGACATTCTTGCGGCCTGCTTGATATCCATACGAGGCCCCCACCAAGAAGTTAAAATCAATTTGATGAGTCGAAACCAAAGATTCATGTCTAGCCTCAAAAATAACAAAGGCTCCACATTGGGAGCCTTTGCCTTCTTACTCATCACAACCTAACTGGTTGTGTTATGTAAAATCAAGATTAGATGCAAACGCCAGAAATTTCGCCCTTGATGCCCTTGAAGAGCTCAACAGCTGATTTTGCAGGAGCAACAACTTTGTCGTAGCTCTTTTGAAGAGTTGAACCAACTTCAGCAGCGTGAGCCGAGCAGCCAAATGCACCAGCCAAAGCGTCAACGTACTCACCGCGACCAGCAGCAAGCTCAGTCTTGAGGTTCTCAAAGTTAGTAGCTACATAATCAGCAGCTGCCTTTTCGTTTTGACCGATATCGAGCTTTTCGCAGCCCATAGTTCCTGTGGTCATTCCGAATGTTGGAGGAATGAAGTAGTTAGTGGTGCCACGAGTGGTCGTCGCGGTGTAGGTCTTCTTGTCAGTGATTTCCCATCCCAATCCGCAACCGTCGAGCGAATCACGAGCGTGAGCAACTGGGCTCAAAACAATAGCTGCTAAAGCACACAATGCGAGCTTCTTCATACACAACCCCTTAGGTAGTTTTGTTGTTAAGTATGCATAGGTTGAAGTCTTAGCTCGATGGAGTCAACGAAAGAAAATCAGGTACTCGAGACGAGATTCCCACCATTGAAGATGATTGTGCTCAGTGGGGACCTGCAGCAAATTGCTGTGACGCAGCTCTCGATTCTTGCTCAAAGAATAAGCATGATCTAGTCGCGTCAAAGTCGAATATTGAGGTCGAGACTTTTGGTCTACATCCCATTGACCAAGTGCACTTAAGCGTACTTTGTAGCGCTCAGAAAATGAGGCGAGCCAACCTATTTCGATCTGAGGACCGTATCTGTAGCCTCGCTCCAATTGACTATAAAAATCTAACTTTGCGCCGGCTAGACCATAAACCACAGAGCGATGTCCATCCACGGAGACCGCAGCGCCTATGGCCGCTTCCACCGTCAAGTGCCGGCAATCATCGCAACCATAATCTCGCGCTGTAAAAATGCCCGAATTAAAACGCCAAGAGGGCCTTCGGTCTATCTTGGTCCAGGGATGAAAGGATGAAACGGCCAGACCACCAAGCTGTTCAAGCCAAAGATTGTGATCGAGCTCACTATACTGAAACTCGACCCAAGGAAAATCGATGTGGGACCATCTGGTAAATCCCTGATCATTATTCAAAAGATCATGATAAGCCGATTTTAACTGCAGACTCGCAAACGATTTCCCCGATCGATTTCGGCCCCTCACGCCGCCACCAATCCGCCAAACGTAAGGCTCATGTCCTAAATCAGGCTGTGTCGTGCCATCTGCCGGCCTCACTCGGGCAAGCTCTGCATCTGTGGCCACACCTAACGTGGCTCGATGAGAGAGCAGCTCCTCACGACGCTTTTCGTAGGTTTCCTTGTATGCGCCCTTCTTTTCATTTCTTAAATAGTCAAAATACGCGGCCACAGTATCTAAGACAAACCGGGACCGAGACTCTTGAACAGGCTTTTCTCCTTTCACAAGTGCAAAAAACTCTTCTTGCTCTGAATCAGTCAAAGCCCAGTAACGATTGTGAACCCGATTGTGGGCAGACGGTCGAAATTTCACATTTCTGACCACTCCCGGAATGTAGGCAATGTTCTTTACTGTTTCACCGGGAATGACATAAATCCGATGCTGCAAAATGTCCCAATCTGGCTTGATTGCTGTCACCGCAGCTAGAATTTGATAGGAACAGTTCTCATCAAAGAAATAATAATCAAAATTGGAATTCGTTTCTAACTCCCAAAAGTGGTGTAACAAACGGACGACTTCGTCTTGTGTCAAATTCAGCTCATACTCCCACAAATCTCGGCTCTCAAAATTCGAGTAGTCATTCACTTTTACATAGTAGGGTTCTGTCGACCACGCCCCTTTGTACCCGCCCGTCGTTCCAAACCATACAAAAGCAAACCCATTTTCATCCGGTGGCACAAAGGCAGCAAAATTAACTCCGACATCGAGGAGGTCGGTGCGGCGAGAGGAATGAATGCGCAAAAAAGTATGGCCAAACATGGATGCGGGATTGTTCGGATAGGCGCTACTAAACACCACACTCACAGCCTGAGGATCATTAAAGGTACGCATATACTCTTCAATTTTTGGACAAGGCTCGATTTTGAGGTTCATTTTAAAAGTCGTGCGCAAATATCGAAACCGCTCTGGAAAAGCACACTGGGGATGGAGCTTAAATTTACCTACAGCTAAGGCTTGGCCCATGGCCTTCAATGAGGCTTCAAGCTCACTGTATGGATCGTATTTTCCATTTGGGGAAAAAAAGAACCCCTGTCCATCCAAGAGGGATCGCACTCGCCCCATCCAATTGGGTTCATAGTGCATAAGGGCATGCCACGATTTTGAGGCTGCGACCTCTTTTAAGTTCTTCTCATTGATCTCCAAAGAATCATCGGCATGGGCGATAGGACCAATAATCAGGCCAATGCAAATCAGGGTCCCCACCATCATTCTGTACAATATCATGGGCGCATTGGACTTCGTTTGGCAAAATCTGTCAATTTAAGTAAGGTTTCGGACATGAAACTTTTCTGGAACATAGCCCTGGTGCTGTTATTTGGGGCCACCACTTTGGGGTGTAGTGCCTTGCTCTATTATCCCTCTAAGGTGCGTTTCACTAACCCAGACCGATTGCCAATAAAGCCAGAGGAAATTCGCCTTAAGGGAAAAGACGGACTGGAAGTTGTGGCATGGTACTTTCGCCCTCCAGCAAAAGTCGCCAGCCGGGGAAGAATTTTATTTTTTCATGGCAATGGAGAAAATTTGTCGACGCATTTTATGACACTCTATTGGGTGGTTGAAAAGGGCTATGAGCTCATCATTTTTGACTATCCTGGCTATGGTGCCAGTGGAGGAGACCCCTCCCCGAAAAACACAGTGGCCTCTGGACTTCGTGTATTGGATTGGATCTCCACGCTAGAACCTAGGCTACCACTTGCTTTTTATGGGCAATCCCTTGGAGGAGCCGTCGCCCTCAGAACAGCCTTCGAACTTAAAGGTCGTCAACACCTCTGCCTCATCGCCGTGGACTCAACTTTTTCCTCGTACCGGGCAGTCGCCAAAGACTTTCTCAAACGTCAGTGGGCCACCTGGTGGATCCAACCGCTGGTTCCTTGGCTTATTAATGACGAATGGGCACCAAAGGGTAAAATTTCTCAACTCTCTCCCGTCCCTCTCATTGTAATACATGGAGAAAAGGATCGGACCATTGAGTTCGAAAGGGGCCAACAGGTCTTTCAAGAAGCTCATGAACCAAAAGAGTTTTGGTCAGTTCCCAATGGGGATCATATGGCGACAGCCTTTGTCGGCTCCTCCCGCGAAAAATTTCGCGGACTTTTTGTTGAAAGATTAGATTCACTCTGTCCGAAGTCTGGAGTCGCAAAGTTGTGAATCTCCTTTTGCTCCAGCCCTCCGAGGCCTCTGAATCTGGTACTTTTGTCGTAAATGGGCTTCGGGCCCGTCACATTTTGCAAGTCCTTGGAAAACGCGAGGGAGATACTCTTCGCGTTGGTGTTTTAAACGGCAAATGTGGAATTGGCAAAGTTCTCTCTGTTCGAGAAGATTCGCTGCTTATTGGTGAGCTTAATCTCTCAACTCAGCCGCCACCTCCCGCCCCGATTCAATTAGTTCTGGCACTACCTCGGCCCAAAGCGGTCGGGCGCCTCTTACAGTCCGTAACTGAAATTGGCGTTAAGAAAATTGTTCTTTTGAATTCAACCAAAGTTGAAAAGTACTATTGGTCTGCGCACCAATTACGGCAGGAAAATTTGCTCAATCATATGGTGATGGGCTTAGAAATGTGCAAAGACACTATTTTGCCTGAACTCAGAGTCGAACGCCTTTTCCGTCCATTTATTGAAGACACATTGAAAGGCTGGCTAGGAAATTCGAGTGGTTATGTTGCCCACCCTTCGGGTGAGGCCCTGATCCCAAGTCGCGCATTTACCAAATCGCAAAATTGTATCGCGATTGGCCCTGAAGGTGGCTGGAGCGACTTCGAAGTGGAGATGTTTCGCCAGGCCCAATTTAAAGTGGTTCACTTTGGCGAACGCATCTTAAGCTGCGAGACCGCCGTTCCGACCATTCTCAGCCAGTTTCTTTAGCCCAGCCTATCCGCGTTCGGCATCCCGACGCTTTTGAATAAAATCCTCAAGCTGGCGCACCATCGCATCAAATGCATCACGAACCGCAATTTTAATGTCGTGATGCTCGTAGTTCTTTTCCGGCTCACGGTTCACTATCAACTCTGTTCCGGGAACATGTAAGCGAATTTGAATATGGTAAATCTTTTGCTTTTCATGCTTATGAGGAGCTGAAACTACAACTTCACAATTGGTGATACGATCTGAAAATCGCGCGAGCTTTTCTACCTTCTTCTCAATGACTTCATTTAGTGCCGGTGATGGCTCAAAATCTGTGTAGCTAATCGTAAGTGGAAAATCAGGCATCTTACCTACCTCCTTAAATGGTTTACAATCATGCCACCTTAATCAGCCCATGTAAATTGGCCGGGCAGCGCCCCAGAGCGAAAATATGCTCATGATGCCATCTTCAAATCTCATTGTTCTCGATTTGAATTTGCTCTTTGGAGTTGAGCGACCTCAGCATAATTTTCACGATTTTCCTTTTTGCCCCATCTGCGATCCCATACTATAGACGCCTATATGACCAAATCATCCCATCGACTCAGTCGACACATCGGGCTCATGGGTCTGATCTTTTTTGGCGTCGGAGATATTCTCGGCGCTGGAATATATGGGTTGATTGGCGTTGCTGCTGGTGAAATGGGCCACGGCATTTGGATCGCATTTTTAGTCAGCGCACTTGCCGCCGGTCTCACAGGCCTATCCTATGCAACACTTGGATCACGATACCCTAAAGCCGCAGGCGCCGCCTATGTGGTGGGACGTGCCTTTCAGTATCCTTGGCTCAGCTACATTGTCGGCGTGGCGGTCTGTTGCTCAGCCATCACCTCCATTGCCACTGCAACTCGAGTCATCTCAGGCTACTGGGCCGCCATTATTCCGTCCGAACCTCTTTTGATGTTAGTGATTCTGGGAACGATTGGCTTTCTGGTTTTTTGGGGAATCCGAGAATCACTTTGGTTTAATACGGGTTGCACTCTGGTTGAGCTTTCGGGGCTTGTTTTTATAATTGTCATCGGAGTCTCCCATCTTGGTTCAGTAAATTATTTCGACACTCAAACTGCCACTAATCCCAATGGAGACATCACCTTTAGTCTTATTCTTACTGGCGCTATACTAACTTTTTATTCCTTTTTGGGATTTGAAGACGTTCTCAATGTCGCCGAAGAGGTGAAAGATCCGCAGAGAATTCTCCCTCGAGGTCTACTTATTGCACTGGGCATCTCCACTGTGGTTTACCTTCTTGTGAGTCTTGTGGCTGTCTCGGTTGTCCCGCCCCAGACACTGGCAACCTCCAGTCAACCGCTCGTCGACGTCGTCACTCAAGCTGCGCCTTGGGCGCCAAGTTCCTTGTATCGACTGATCGCAGTTATTGCTGTAACCAACACTCTTCTCTTGAATTTCATTATGAGCTCTCGCCTCCTGTACGGGATGGCCACACAAGACCTCATGCCGAAGTGGCTGGGTCAGGTCCACCCAAAAAGAAAGACGCCGCACTTAGCGATCCTTCTGGTGTTTTTGGTGAGCTTTGCTCTTGCGTTGACCGGTGACATTAGCCGTCTCGCGCGCGCGACGAGCGTCTTACTTCTGATGTCCTTTTTGTTAATGAATTTAAGTCTGGCCCGCCTACAGCAAGACTCCAATGAAGAAAAAGGAGCCTTTGAAGCTCCCCGCTGGGTTCCCTACGCGGGTGCTTTTGTCTGCATTTTGCTCCTTGCTCATGCAAAGATGGGCGACTGGCAGATTGCAATCTCGACTCTAGGCGGAATTGTCGTCCTCTACCTGGGTCACCGACAATCTGAAAAGCTCCTCAAGCGCCGGCAACCTTGACCAACTCGGACCAGGTTTGCTCTGGCACAAGATCTCCTCCAACCAGCAACACGGGCTTACGACTTTTGCTTGAACTTTGCGAAACCGCCGAAGGAAAACGTGCTCGACCACCAATGGTTTGAAACCACAACTCACGGACGCGCAGAGAGTTGCTTACTAACCGCAATCTCTCACTTTTGTTTTTTCTCTCTCTTGCAAACTCATATGAGCTAAAGACATCAATGGGTGTCCCGCTATCCCTTTCATCTAAGGTTTGGTAGCCAAGAAGAAGCTGATGTCTGGGCTTTCTCTTCCCGGGAACTCGAGATGACCAAATGATGTCAACACTTCCTGATAGAAAGCGCTCCTCAAGTTCCGTTTGATCCAAAACGTCCAAGTGGAATTCGCGCCAATGTTTGCCTCGACTCATTCGCCCCAAGTGTTGTACGGCCATGGAGGCAAGGCCCTCTAAACAAGCCCCTTTAAGCTCCCGTGATATTGAATCCGACAAAAGCTCTTGAATGCTTCTGTCGAGGCGCTGTTCCGACTGGTCGAATGCCTCCGCTAAGCGAAGAGCTAGCGGCGTCCAACTGGTCTTTCTGCGGACCGTGCGGTCCAGGAGAGAAACACCCAGTCCCTGCTCAAGCTGGGCCACCAATCGCGAAAGTTGAGGCTGACTCAAACCCACGTGCTGGCTCGCGGCCGTGAGATTCTGAAAGTGAACGGCGCGGCTCAAAATGCTCAATTGTCTGTACCAGGTCGACATGGGGGGATCCTTACCAACTGGGATGACATTTGGGAATGCTTGAGAATTCAAATTTTGAATATCCACTTCATCATGCATATTTTGCATATTTAATTGTGAAACATTCATTTCTCAAATTAAGGATTTCACCCTAAAACTTTATTTCACATTTGGTTTTCGAGGGGGAAGAAATGAAGC
>JAPKGD010000081.1 GCA_026648125.1 Bdellovibrionales bacterium
CGCTTGAGTTCAAATGTTCCTTTGATTAACGCAGCGAATGCCTTTACGGGTGCAAATTCGATTGCAGTTGCAACAGCGACCAGCCGTGCTTTGACCCTGCAGTCTTCTGATAACAATGCGACCAATAATGTTTTAGAGATCCGCAATTCAGGTGGAACAGCAACAGCGACAGTTCGTTATGATGGAGTTCCAACAGCATCTACTGATCTTGTGACTAAGAGCTACAGTGATGCTCGGTTGGCGACTCGGGCCATTTCCTCGGCCGCACCTGGAAACGGTGAAGTGATCGCTTGGAACAGCACGACCTCGAGCTGGGAACCTCAGGCAGTGGTTGGCGGAGTATCAAGTGTGTATGGTCGAACTGGAGCGGTAGTTGCAGCGACGAATGATTATACATGGGCTCAGATCAACAAGGGAACATCAAGCTTAGCAGACCTTGCGACTCGAAGCGCGGGTGATTTAAGCTCAGGTACATTGGCAGATGCTCGCTTGAGTTCAAATGTTCCTTTGATTAACGCAGCGAATGCCTTTACGGGTGCAAATTCGATTGCAGTTGCAACAGCGACCAGCCGTGCTTTGACCCTGCAGTCTTCTGATAACAATGCGACCAATAATGTTTTAGAGATCCGCAATTCAGGTGGAACAGCAACAGCGACAGTTCGTTATGATGGAGTTCCAACAGCATCTACTGATCTTGTGACTAAGAGCTACAGTGATGCTCGGTTGGCGACTCGGGCCATTTCCTCGGCCGCACCTGGAAACGGTGAAGTGATCGCTTGGAACAGCACGACCTCGAGCTGGGAACCTCAGGCAGTGGTTGGCGGAGTATCAAGTGTGTATGGTCGAACTGGAGCGGTAGTTGCAGCGACCAATGATTATACATGGGCCCAGATTGATAAGGGCACCTCAAGCCTTGCGGATCTTGCGACTCGCTCCGCTGCAGATTTAAGCTCAGGTACATTGGCAGATGCTCGCTTGAGTTCAAATGTTCCTTTGATTAACGCAGCGAATGCTTTTACGGGTGCAAATTCGATTGCAGTTGCAACAGCAACGAGTCGTGCTTTGACCCTGCAGTCTTCTGATAATAATGCGACCAATAACGTTTTAGAAATCAGAAATTCTGGCGGAACCGCGACAGCCACAGTTCGTTATGATGGTGTTCCTACAGCAAACTCAGATTTAACTACAAAGTCCTATGTTGATACGGCGGTTGGAAACTACTTGCTAAGGTCCGGCGGCACGATGTCCGGTGCGATTGCGATGGGTACTAATCAGATCACTGGCCTTGGTGATCCAACTCTTGCCCAAGATGCTGCAACTAAGAACTATGTCGATACAAACTTCGTTAGAAATGCTGGTGGTAACATGACCGGTAACCTCACCATTGCGAGTGCAAATCTGATCTTGGGAGGTACAGGCGTTATCTCGAACCAGATTGGTTCAGCAGCGGCTCCGTCTTATACATTCACCGGCGACACCACCACGGGAATTTACTCTTCTGGTGCAGGCTCAGTGAACATTTCCACTGGCGGCACGTTAAGAGTGACTGTGAATTCGACAGGCTTAACTGCTGCTGCGTTCTTCTATTCTTCGGATGCACGCCTCAAGAATCATGTGCGAACCACAAACGGTCTCGACACGATCTTGAAGTTAAGAGGGGTTGATTTCAATTGGATTGATTCGGGCCGCAAAGATGTGGGACTGATTGCGCAAGAGGTTGAGCAAGTACTTCCTGAACTGGTTCATATCAATCCGAGCACTGGGTACCGAACAGTTCAGTACGGTAACCTAGTGGCACCATTGATTGAATCGACCAAAGAGCTCTATGGAATGTGTAAGGCCAGCGAAGAAGAACTTGCTGCACTCAACGACTTTATTAAGAAGCATGCCGCCAAGACTGACGCTCGCCTCGAGGCACTTGAGCGGGAAGTATCTTCATTGAAGGAAGAGAATCAGAATCTCCGCGATCAAATTCGTGAAATTCACGAATTGCTAAAGAACAAATAGTCTTTAATCATAAGAGTTGAAGTAGGGGCATCGTTTCGCTTTAGCGGTAGCGCTTTCTCGCTAAGTTGAAATCAATCGCGAGGTTTAAGTAATGACCGGTGACCTCACTCGTGTTGTCTTTGCCAGAGGGATCAGTAGTTTTGTAGCGGAGAGCTTCTCTGCGGTAATTGTAACCGATAGACCATTTTTGATTTTCATTTTTCGCGTAGGTCCATGTGAGGCCAAATGTGTAATTGAGTTCTGGCTTTTGAGGCAGACCATTTGGCGACTCACCAAACTGCATGGGGCGGTAGAGAATTCCATAAATGTGGTAACCGTGCCGTGGATTGAAATCGAAGGAATTCATATAAGACACTTGAACCTGTGGGCCCATACTCGATACGCGGTGGAAATCAAAATCGAAGGTAAACGCATCTCGAATAATTTCTGGTGTTTCGACGTAGGACCATCCAACCCAATAGCGGAATCGCTTATCTCCTTCAAGAACTCTTCGATAACCAAGGTAAACGCCTCCGCTCACCCAATTAAATGGGGAAGTGGAACCTTCGCGGACAAATCCGGCGAGGGCGACGTTGCCCATAATTCCATAGCGTGTTTTTCGATGCCAATATCCGATCGCTGCCTCAGCCGTTCCCCCGTAGATGGGCTGTTCGGTGAGGGAGTTTAAATCGTAGTTTTTACCAACGTAATTGATCATAGATGTCCAATATCGACCCCAGCCATAAAATTGAGAGGGTTCCTCTGGTGTGGCCATGGCGAGTCGAATGTAGTAATCAATCATAAATTCTTGGCCCCCTTCCGTTGGGAGCGGTCGAATCGGCTCGCCAAAGCTATGGGGGATCACAACCCATCGGTATCGTGCGTTGTGGGGCAATTTTATTTCTGTGGATGTGCCGTCCGTCTTATAGGCAGCGACGAGCTCTCCACTGGGCTTAGTTACGTAAATGGAGTAAAAGGCCACATCTTTAGCGCCTTTCCACTCCAATTCGACGGTGGACTCAAGGTCATCATCTGGATCGATTAGAAATTCGTTCTTAGGAGAGACTCCGACCGCCTCAGGGTAGGTCACAAATAACGACTGCGGCTCGCTCCACTCATCTTGAGAGCCGTCGACAAATACACTCTGTAAGCGAACTTTATAGGCTCCAGGGTAGAGTCCGAGTGAGAAGTCTTGGGCCAAAGACTCTTTAATTCTGGGCTTTTGTTCTTTGCCTTCACGGTCAAGTTTAGTGATTTCAAAGCGATACTTGGCAACAAGACGAGATTTAGTCAGATTAAACGTCACTTCTTTCAAGCCTGGATCGGGCTTCAATACTTCAAAGGAGTAGACTTTAAATCTAGATTGGTCAGCGGCGACTTCTTCAGGAGTTATTTGCATTCCACGTCGTATCGGCACGAGGGCCCAATTGTACTTGGCCTCATGAGCCACCGAGTAGGTATACCAAAGGTTGGCCGTTTGGTGAGAGTGAATGACCTCACCCTTTTCATTAAACAACACGATGAGATATTCCGCTGCAAGTGGAATAGCCGGCCACTCAAACGTGATGGTCTCCATTTTAGTGCTTTCAGGAAGAATTTTTTCGCCATTGGCGGGGCGCACGTCATTAACTGTTCTAAAATCAATGGTAAATTTTCTCCAACCACCCCATGGACCTGGAATTTTATGTTTATCTAACGATCGAGTGCGGATTTCATAATCGGCTGGGGTCAGGTTCACAAAAAAGGTGGGTTCTTCTGGTGTGAGAATAAAGGTTTGAGGTTCGACCAGGTTTCTTAAATAGCGCCGGAGTTCCACCTGGTAAAATGAAGCTCCTTCGGCCTGTTCAAGTTCAATTCGGACTTTCCGTGCGGGAGCATCTTCTTGTCCTGAGACGTCACTGATGGCGGGTGTCGGCGCTTCCGCTGACGCAGATTCTTGCTGCTTGTCCGCAGCCGCAGATTCTTCCTGCGCCAGCGAGACATGAGAGAACAAGGTCAAACTAAGTAGTAAACTCCAGGTGCGTAACAATCATTACCTTTCAGTTCTCTGGAACGATGGCTTTAATTTTGGGGGCGTGGAGATTTCGCAACGGGATCATTCTTAATTCAATTTTTTCGCTTTGAGGTCCAGGGTTTCCTTCTTCATCCAAAATGGCCACAGCCGCAAAATAGGGCGTAAAAGGCAATCCGGGATCGATGGAGAGGTCTTTGATGTAGGCAAAGGTTCGAGGAGTCTTTAAGCCTTGAATCTCTTTTCCCTTGGGATCATAAATGCGCACTTGAAATTTTTTAGCATTGGGGACTTCTTCCCACTTCAGAAGAATTTCACCGTAGATATTTGACTTGATGGGGCCTTCTTCTCGAAATTTTGGTGCTCCAAGAATTTGTGGAGGTTGAACTTCAGCTACAGGCTCTGGCTGAGGTTCACATTTCACGGCAACGGGTTCTTGCGGTTTGTTTTTTGGAAGCACAGCATAGAGCCCAGAGGCTCCAACTACGAGTCCGATCAAAAATGCAAAAAGCAGTGGTGCACGCTTCATAGGGACCTCCCTCAATATTATGAAAGGAAGTCTCTGATTAAAGAACGTCTGCCCAATCTTTTTAGACCAACGACTGGGCAGCTATGCATTCGAAAATATTACTGAAACAGGACCTTAAGCACTTCGAGATTCTTGAGCTGGCTTTCGAGGTTTTGCTGGAGAAAGGCCTCGTCGACTTTAATCTCCTGGCCATTTTGAAGGATTTTTTTACCCGAGGCCAAAGAGGCTATCGTGGAGTCATTAGCCTTAGCGACCTCCTCGGTGATGAGAAGCTCACGATTAAAGAACCTGCCCTGCTTCTTTTGGCACTCCTCACGAGTGGTGCTTTTTACGGGCTTCTTCGCTTTGAGAGCGGCGATGGCATCCTGATAAAAAGCTGCTTGGCAATTATAGACTTCGGAAAGTTCCAGTCGATAGGCTTCGCGGTCCTGGGCTCCGTGAGGAAAAAGAATTTCAAATTGCTTAAAAAGTCCGTCTTTGGATTCGGCCGTGAGCTGGACTGGGTTGGCAAGGATGCTTTCCACAGTAATCAAAAAATCGTTCTTCGCTTGAAGCATAACCTTTGAGGCCTCACCAGGGGACAGCCCATCGAGCTTGTAACCTTGAGCTGGACTCGACTTAGGTTGGTTGGCCGCCGCCATAAGTGCCCGTGCCTGATAGTAAGTTGAAGCTGTGTTCAAAATAAAATAACCGCTGATCGTAAGCGAAATAACTAGTGGAACAGTATTTGAAGCGGGCAGGGACACCCAAGATTTTCTCAGCCATCGCCACAGCAGTTGGGCCAAAACAAGACTAACAATGATGTGAATAACAAAGGTCGGCAAAGACGGTAACCAGAAGGTCGAAAAGCTATTCATTTGCATTCTCCTCGGTTTGCGTGTCTTCGGTTTGCTCTTCTCGGGGCTCTTCGGGAGCCTTATTCATGGTTGGCTCTTGTTCAGCAGATTCGCTCACATTCGGCGCGGTGCTTTCTTCAAGCGTTTGAGCTTCCCGAGGCGCTCCAGAAGGCACGGATTCATTTGCCTTGAGAACTTTTCCAACGATGTCAGAAGCACTGAGCGCACCGAGGGACGTACTATCGTTTTCGTAAGGTGGGTTAATTCCAAACAAGATCACAGTCTTCTCATCGAGTTTTCCTTGGCTTGATTTTTCATAGAGGCTCAGCACGGGAGTTGCGTCCGAGCCAAACTTGAAAGGCTTTCCGTCAATTTCAAGGAGTTCCTCGTTGATTTGAATGTTCCAAGCGACTTTGTCCTTTGAGCGAACGAGTTTAAATGAGTCACCGGGCACCGCCTGTGCGACTCTCACCACGGGATCTCTAAGTTCAGAGAATCGATAAAGAACAAGATCGCCCCGCTCCACCGGATTACATTTATAAAAGTTCTTTACGACTCGAACCGTAGCACCTTTGTCGAGGACTCCTGCCATTGCATCATCATTCACAGTGAACTCAAAAGTTTCTCCTGGGCAGCCTTCTACTGCTGGCATTTGAGGGCGTTGCCCGTTTTGATTCAGAAACCAAACCAAGCCGGCCAAGAAAACCAGACCGACACCACCTAAAATAAGAGTTCTATTTGTATTTTTCATGACTTCATTATGTGGAGATGCGAGGGGCTTTGACAAATTTAATTGGTCGTCTTTGGCTTCCCATGGTCTCACCCGAGATAAGAATGGGGAAAAATTGCTCGCTCTCAGCCAATGCGATGCGTCTAGCCCATCGCATCTTTAATTTTTACAATGTAAGTTAACTCAATAATATCAATAGGTTCAGATCATCTTTGGGCTCATAGGTTCCAAAGTGGAACCGATTCAGTTGCAAAAAAAATTCATGCGTACTTGAATAATTTCTCAACTAAGGTCGAGGTGACGACCTCAGGGATCGAGGGGGGAAACAAAGTGAAAGTAAGCATGGGACAAGGAAGAGCGCGCGGAGTGATCTTAGCGTTTGCGATTGCGATGTCGATGGTTGGCCAAGCATGGGCTGACTCCACTCGCTATATCGTGACCTTTAAGAGCAGCGATCGTTATCGCGCAGCAAGTGTAAACTGGCAGAAGTCCGCGAAGCTCGCCGAACTTGGATTGGGTTCAGCTCAAAGCCAAGGTGGCATGAGACTTCTCAATACAGACGCGAAAATCGTTCGTGCTCTGGACAAAGTTGAAATGATGATCGTTGAAGCCGATCGGGCCAGCGTTGTCGAACAACTAAAAAGACATCCCGCCGTAGCAGATGTGGAAGCTGAAATCTTTTTAGCTCCGCCAAAGCCGGTGAATGACACATTTGCAACCGAGCTAAATGGTCGTTCGGCTGGTGATTGTCTTCTTGAGACTCCATGGGGAATTCATGCTGTAAAAGCCGAAGCCGCTTGGGAAATGACCAAGGGACGAGGCTCACGTGTTCTCGTTCTGGATACAGGTATAGATAAGAATCATCCTGATCTTGTTTCGCGGTATGAGAAGGGAAGAAACTTCACTTCTGCTAACGTGATGGGTCCATCTAGCATATTGAATGCGGATGTTACAGACACAATCGGTCACGGAACACATGTGGCTGGTACCATTGCTGCTGACGGTAGCTGCCTTGTTGGCGTCGCTCCAGAAGCAAAAGTTCTCGCTGGCAAAGTCTGTGAAGATCGCGGTTGTAGCACGGCTGCAATTATTGCTGGAATTGACTGGGGCGTTTCAGAAAAGGTGGATGTGATTTCGATGAGCCTTGGCGGTCCCTTGGCAACTCCATCTCAACAGAGAGCTGTTGAACGCGCAGAGCAAGCCAATGTTGTTGTTGTCGCTGCAAGCGGTAACGACGGAACCCGCCGGCTTTCCTATCCCGCGGCATACCCTACTG
>JAPKGD010000082.1 GCA_026648125.1 Bdellovibrionales bacterium
GCCGATAGGTGATCCACCCAAACACACTCAGGATTTTCCCTTCGCGACGGGATATGCGCCGGGCAGTTTGACCGCAAGAACACGCCTCCTGCACCGCCTGAGTGTGTTCGTCTTTGAGGGTCAGTAGTTGCCCAAGACTCGCCTGGCCAATGCTTTGCAGGGCTTCCCGAAGTCCTTGCTCCAACTTATTCTAGCCCTTATTTTCGCCGGTATTACTGCCGTGTCTTTTCCCGCCATTGCAGCCGAAGGCGAGAGACCTAGCGAAACCCCTGGCTCGGCCCTGGATGATTGGGATGATGACATGTGGTCAGACTGGGGCTCTCCCGCCACTACTAAAGGCGGAGCTACTCAGCCGGAACAAAAAGAAAATGCCGATTCAGCCGCCAGAGACACATCCTGGGCTCCCAGCAACTCGATCGAAGGGTCTGGGTTTGGCGTAAATACGGATGTCATTCGCTTTCGCCTTGTTCGCGAAGGAATTAGCGAAGGCCCCAGGGGCGTACGAAAGTATCGCCCCACCTACGGCAAGAAAAGGCTCTAATTCATATCCCTCGGCTGAGGGCGCTGTCCGGATGACCACGCTCCAGTTTCAAACGGCTTAACAGCAGATCGATTGGCCTGATACTGACCAGGCACATACTCGCGCTCATAAAATTCGTCGACCTCAATCGCATCCAGCCGCAGTTTTTCTGTTTCGCTTAAACTTGCAAACTCCTGGTTATTGATCACATTGGCTTTGAGGGCCTCTTCAATGGCCTTGGGCCCTTTGACCTTAGGCATTTTCTTAGCCTTAATCGCATCACGAATCTTTTTATCGATGGCCTCTGCTTGCTTCACCATCTGGTAGGCTTTTTCAAGTCGTGCAATCGATTCGCCGGCGGCGGTCGGCATATAAATTCCCTTCGAAAGCCGATCGCGAACGCCCGCATCGTTCAACATGGCCTGCGCCACTTTGTGTGTCAGTCGATCCCGAGGCTGTCCGGCCACCATATTGACCCGTCCCCACCAGCGGACTGGACCACGAAAAATCCAACTTAAGATGGGAACATCCAAATTCGAATAGATTCCATCAAAGGCTTCTTGAATAGTGTGAAAGGTCAAAGACATTGAGTAATGCACCAATGGTAGGTCCTCTTTTGGCCGACCATCATCTTCCCAACGCTTGAGCACCGAGGCGCCAATGAACATCCATGACAATATGTCTGCAAATCGGCCCGTGAGCTTTTCTTTGACCTTAAGCTGGCCTCCCAACAGGCCCATAGCCAAATCAGCTAAAATTGCAAAGCTTGCCGAACACCATGCAAGCTTTTGCCAATAACGCCGAGTGGGGCCAGACACAGGAGAACCCGAAAGATGTCCGCGAGTGAGTGAGAGCAATTTCGCACGAACTGTATTGCGGATAATATGGCCAATGTGTCCCCAAAAGGCCCGATCAAAAGCCTTAAGATCTCCGCGCTCCATGGCGTTAACCTCTTTGAACGCGTAGGGATGTGCCCGCAAAGCGCCTTGTCCGAAGATCATCAGAGTGCGAGTCAAAATATTTGCACCCTCAACAGTAATACTGATGGGCGTGCCGATATATCCAATGGCAATTGTGTTACGTGGGCCAAGTGAAATGCCTGCCCCGCCCATCACATCCATGGCGTCGTTGATGGTTTTACGGCCAATTTCAGTCGCATTGTATTTAGCAATAGCCGTAACCACCGGAGGACTGATGTGCTGGTTCAAGGCACTCAACACATATCTCCTCATGGCTTCGACTAAGTAGGAATGCCCGGCAATTCGTGCCAATGGCTCTTCGATTCCTTCAAATTTTCCAATTGGCAAGCCGAACTGCTTGCGAATTGTAGAGTGGTTTGAGGTCACGCGGGCACAAAGTTTTGTTCCGCCTGCCGCCTGGGCCGGCAAACTGATTCCGCGTCCAGCGCCCAAACACTCCATCAACATGGTCCAGCCCTCACCGGCTCGCTTAAGTCCACCGATGATCGCATCTTCTGCCTTAACCACCACGTCTTGACCTTCGGTTGGACAGTTATGAAATGGAATTCCTAATGGATCATGACGCTTGCCGATCATGACGCCTTTTAAATTCGACGGAATTAGAGCGGCCGTAATGCCCAAGTCTTCGCCCCGCCCCAGGAGATTATCAGGATCGCGCAACTTAAAGGCCAATCCAATTAAAGTCGAAATTGAAGCCAGTGTGATCCAACGCTTTCGCCAATTTAGCTTGATGTAGATTTGCCCATCGTCACCCTTAAAGAGAACGCCTTCTGAACTGATCGATGCGGCATCTGAACCCGCAAGAGGCTCGGTCAAACCAAAACAAGGAATTTCATCTCCACGCGCCAGCCGAGGTAAATAGCGGGTCTTCTGTTCTTCTGTCCCATAAAGACTGAGAAGTTCCGCTGGCCCCAAAGAATTTGGCACCATCACGTAAATCGCAACGCCAATTGAGCGTGAGGATATTTTTTGAACGATGGCCGAATTCGCCGCCGGAGAAAAACCGAGCCCGCCAAACTCCTTTGGAATTATCAGACCAAGAAACCCCTTCTTTTTGATGTATTCAAAAACTTCACTGGGCAATTCTTTAGTTTTAAAAATTTCGTAGTCGTCCACCAGTCGACAAAGTTCGTCAACTTCGTTGTCTAAAAACGACTGCTCTTCAGCCGTCAGCTTAGCGGGAGGCTGACTCAGCATTTTCTTCATGTCCGGTTTACCCGAGAAAAGTTCCGCTTCCATCCAAACAACGCCCGCCTCAAGCGCCGTTCTCTCCGTGGGAGAAATTTTTGGCATGAGTTCAAGTGCTTTAAAAGTCTGCATCACCGGCATAGAAACTAAAAACTGCCGCAGTATCGGAATATTAAAAATCACCGCAACAACGGCAAAGACGGCCCATGCATACATTGGCGCGGCAAACCCGTGGAGGATTGCAAAGCCCACTGCTGTCCATAACCACAGCGGACCACCTAAAAACCCCAGTGTGGCCAAAACCAAAGCTGATCCCAGAGCCATCCACATCCACATTTCACCCAGCATCCAGCCTAATCCAGGAACGCTTTCCACATGATCCTCCTTGTTGAACCCACATAGTTTAGACGGCCTTATCAATATCTTCAATCAACATCGTTGCCTCATGAGCGACAAACGTGTGAAGATTAAGTTAGGTCAATCACAAGGAGATCAACATGTTCTGGATTCGATTGACACGAAGCTTCGTCCTACTTGGAATTCTTTCGGCTCACTGGGCTATAGCCCAGACCGCCACGGAGATCGAACTCACGAGCCGCTATGATCGGTTTAGCCTCCTGCGCTCCGGTGGACAGTATAAGCTCGCAGGAAAAAGCGTAAAACTCGGAACCCTTGAAGAAATACTCCCTCTCTTCTCCGCTGCAATTGAAGGTGATTGCCCAAAGGGGGGTAAATCAGACCTCACGGTAAAGGCAAAAATCTCTGGCCAATGGATTGAACGAAAATTTTATGTCGCAGAGAGAATGGTTCGAGGCGACAATCAATGCACCACCATCAATGGCGACGGGCTTTATTTTGCGCCTTTGCATCACTCTTGGTTTGATCCAGACGAGACTTTAACGATATCGCTCAAGGGCCCCTTTAAGGTCGTGAAAAACGATGAGGTCTTTGCCACCTTTGATTATGTCAAAGGTGATTGGCGCAACGGCCGGCCCGGCGAGTACCCTAACTGGGACTTTTTTAATAGTTTTCGCGATGCGCTGACAGATTTCCCGGTCCAGCATCGCATTCATCCCTCCGCAGCAAAGGATAAGATGAGCTTCACCCTTGAGGTGGGCAAGAAAAAGTACACCTTTTACAAAATCAGCGGATCCATTTGGGCGGTTAAACATCCTAAGTATGCTTGGCTGGTCAGCTCCGCGAGATGGGGTAACTGGCTCGACATGGATAAGGAAATTTGGCTCGATCGCTCAGCCCCGCAGCTCTCCTTTATTGCAGACAAAGGCAAACAAACCGAAGAACGTCGAGGGACTATGGCCTCATTAGAAGGACAGTGGACTCCTTCGATTCGTGAAGTCCTCACCCAGGTTCTTCTCGATAAAGATGAACCAGTGACCCTTAAGGTCGAAGCCGTTCGTTTGATGCGCAATAAGCCAACCATAGAAAACGTTGAAGCCTGGATAAAGGCACTCATGGACAATGACGACGTCGATTTGCAATACGCTCTTTCTCAAGCTCTTCGCGTGCGCAATCCAAAAGGTCCTTCGTTGACTCCAGACCTAACTGAAGCCAAAAGGTCTGAAGCGATTAGTGAATGGCGAACATGGTGGAAGAGTGTCGAGGGGTCTAAAGACAAATTCTAAGCAGCGATCGGTCTTGAGTTGGGCTCTCTATGACTGGGCCAATTCGGCCTTTGCGACGACCGTGATGGCCGGCTTCTTTCCGTTATTCTTTAAAGAGTACTGGTCTCACTCGGTGGCGGCCACACAAAGCACCTATGCCCTTGGCCTGGCCAACTCCGTAGCGAGTGCCGGGGTCGCCATCACTGCACCTCTTCTCGGAGCCATTGCCGACCAAGGCTTCGGAAAAAAGAACTTTCTGATTTTTTTTACGATTATGGGAGCCCTGTCTACAATGGCTCTCTCTCAGGTCGGGTTGGGCGAATGGCAAACGGCGGCGGTCCTATTTGCGCTGGGAAATTTCGCCTTTGCTTGTGCCATTTCTTTTTACGATGCGCTTTTAATTGATGTGGCTGATGAAAGCGAAATGGATCGAGTCTCAAGTTATGGATACGCTATGGGCTATCTTGGTGGAGGCCTGCTCTTTTTAATTAATGTGCTGATGTATCTTAAACCTCGGTGGTTTGGGCTTGAGTCCGGCACGGACGGTGTTAAAGCCTCCTTTGTTACTGTCGGAGTTTGGTGGCTGATTTTTACTTTGCCCCTGCTGTTTTGGGTCCGCGAAAAATATAAGCCGCGCACCAGACCACCCATGTTCGAACTGTGGCGCAAAGGTTGGCTTGATTTTTGGGCTTCGCTGCGAAGAATTTTCCGCTACCGCCCCCTCCTCATTTTTTTACTCTCTTACTTAATTTACATTGATGGGGTTAACACCATCATCAAAATGGCCGTGGATTACGGAATGGCCATTGGCTTTAAGCCCTCTGATTTGATTACAGCACTTCTCTTGGTTCAATTTGTTGGATTCCCAAGTGCAATTGCTTTTGGCCGAGTTGCGGAAAAAGTGGGCGCGCGCCAAGCCGTATTTATTTGCCTTTGGATTTATGCATTGATCACGCTGTTTGCCTTCTTTATGCAGGAAAGCTGGCACTTTTACTTGCTCGCCGCCCTCGTTGGCCTCGTTCAAGGCGGTGTGCAAGCCCTTTCCCGATCGATTTACGGTCGGATGATTCCTGCCCAGGAGGCGGGAGAGTTTTTTGGAATTTTTAACCTGATGGGAAAGTTTTCGGCCATCGCCGGGCCACTTTTGGTGGGCTGGGTGAGTGTCACCACGGGCGAACCGCGCTGGTCCATTTTGGTCATACTCGCCTTTATTTTGGGGGGTGGCCTTCTCCTTCGCCGTGTGGACCCTAACTACAAAGTGCCAACCTAAATGAAGTTCATCTTCTGCTTGCTCACACTCGCCCTCTCTTCAATCGCTACTGCAGGAACATTTCCCTCAGATTGGAAATGGTCACAGATCGAAACTCGGCACTTCAAAATTATTTTTCCGGAACACCTTCGCGCCGACGGCCTGATTTATGCCAACGCAGCGGAATCCGCCTTTGCAACTCTTAAAACTGTTTTTGAAGAGGTCCCCACATCGCGCTTACCAATTTTGATTAGCGATCATACGGATCAATCCAATGGCTCGGCTACGTTTCTGCCGTATCCACTAATCATCGCTATTCCTGCACTGCCAATTCCCACTGACTCCATCGCTCATTATCAAGATTGGGCCTATGAACTTATGATTCACGAACTGGCTCACATTTTTACCTTCTTGCCCGTGCATGGTTTTTATCGTCCACTGCGCTATATTTTTGGCAATGTCATTCAACCAACGGGCGTGTTACCTCGATGGTACATGGAAGGGCTGGCGGTTGAGGTCGAAAGCCGCTACTCGCAATTTGGTCGTCTTCGGGCGCCACAAACCCAAGGGCAGCTCCGCGCCCTGACCCTCGATAAACGTTGGGCCTTTGAAGACCTCAGCCGAATCAACGAAGTCGCCATTGATCTTTGGCCCTTTGGGCAACGCCCCTACCTTTTTGGTTCGCTGATTTGGCATGAGTGGAATGAGAAATTTGGTCCCAGAACCATGTCCAGCTTAACTCAACGCTATTCCCGTCGACTTCCCTTTCTTCTCAACGGACCGGTAAAAGACTTTTCACAGATGGATCTCCCCGAAACCTGGACAAAATTAAAAAATCGCCTGCAAACACAAAGTCAGACTCAAATCAATCTCATCCAAGCCCAAGGAGAGATGAAGCGTCGCTCGCTCACACCAAACTCCAGTCACGCCGTTGCACCGACATTAAGCCCCGATGGCTTGAAATTGGCTTTTCTCTCCTTAGACCCCTATTTGGGCGGAGAGCTCATGGTGATTGAAAGAACTTCTGTGACTGTACCCTTTGAGGCGGCCCGCGCCGAGCGTAAAGCAATGGTCTCTGCAACCACTCGGCTCAACTGGAGCCAAGATTCTCAAATACTCATTTTTGACCACTTAAATTGGCAAAGGCGCTTTCTTAAGTACCGAGACCTATTTCAGATCGACTCAAAAACCTTAAAGATGAAACAGCTCACCTTTGGCGAGAGGGCCAGTCAGCCGGCACTCTCTAAAGATGGAAAAAGAATTCTCTATATCTCCAATCACGGGGGCGCGACGGAGCTAAGAGAATTTGATTTGGATAAACAGAAGAGTCGTATTCTTATGAAACCTCAAAACGGAATCCGTCTTTCGCTCCCTGAATATTTAGACGAAAAGAATGCCTTGGTAGTGGGTCGAGATTCGCAGGGCTTAGAAAGTATTTTTCAACTCGACCTCTCAACTCTCCAAAGAAAGCTATTCTTTTCGAACAATGGCAGCTTTACTCTCTTAAAAAATACTTCTAATGGCATCCTCGTGGCCAACAACCTGAACGGACCAGGAAACCTTCTTCTTTTTTCTGGCAAAAGCATGTCCCCTAAATGGATAAGGAACGCCCCCAACAAGAACTAGTTGCGCGGTTGTGGTTAACAAGTGATCTGACCGGTGCGGTCACAAGTGAAGTGACCGCTTGAGGTTTTGGGGCTGAAGAGTTCACGAAGGGGGAACGTGAACGAGTTCAGTCCGGAGGAAGCCATAAAGGTCATGAA
>JAPKGD010000083.1 GCA_026648125.1 Bdellovibrionales bacterium
AAGGAACGGAGATACCTCCAGGCTTACATACCCGTCACGACTCAAAGCTTCCTCATACACTGGATGCAGCGCATCTGCAGCGTCCTGAATATCGCGGACTGCGATTTTTTCATAGAGCGTCTTCGCATCCTGCACCCGTGCTTCCGGCGTGTCGAAAATCTCACGGTAATCGGCAGATCCGGTAACAGCTTTTTCGAAGATCCGTGATGACCTGGTCGATGATGGCTATGTCGGCAACGTGGGTTTTCAGCAGGTCATGATTTATGACTTTGGTGGATCGAAGTTCTCAGCGGGTCTTCTTGTTGGCGTGAGCGCGAGCACTTTTAATAAGACAAAGGACAGCAACGGTCGTTCTTTGTTGGCTCGACAGGGTGATTATGATGTTGGCGCATACCCCTTTGCTGAGTACGTGATCAACGACACTTTGAACCTCAGAACAATCGCCGGTATGTGGACTTATGAGCACGACCGAAGCAAAGCTGATCAGCCTTGGACTTTCACTAAGAACAAGATTTATCAGTCTGTAGGCCTGGGAATTTCGGTAACTCGAGATATCTATCTCTATCCGAACGTTCAGTTCTTGCCGGAGAATATCCGTGCAGATGCAACCAACGTTGCGATTTCAACAAACATCAATCTCTAATTTAAATTACGAGATAAATGAAAAAAGGCAGCTGAAAAGCTGCCTTTTTTATTTCTACCCAGCTTTGTAACATAATGCCTTTAAAGGCTGGCGGCTTTGATTTCTCCGAGTCGCACCCGGATATCATCCAGCTCCTTGTTCATAAAAAGGTTCGCCGTCGTACTCTTCTTTCGATAGGCGAGAATGGTCGACTTAGCATGTTGCAGGCGGTTGGCGTCGACAAGCATTTGTACGTAACCCCGAACATATGTGACAGGCAGCACGTCATTCTTTTTGCCTAAGGCCATGCGGAAATATTTGTCGGCCTCAGGAAATTGCTTAAGCTTAGTGAGGGTCTGAGCATAGGTGTAAGCCATGTCGCTGTCAGAGCCATTCTGTGCAAAGTAGCGAGCAAAGCTTTCGGCCGCTTGGGTATAGCGTTCGCGCTTATACTGGAGTTCGGCGAGGCGTGCGAAATTAGCCCCGTTATTGGGCTCCATGCGGGCGATGCCGATGTAGGCCTTTTCCACGCACTCATGCTTTTTGCGCTCCTGGCAAATCATCGCGATGCGCTCGAGGTCATGGCTGTCCGCCAGACCCGTCATTTGCTTGGCCTTGAGGGGGACAATAGAAAAGAAGTGTTTGTCCCAGTTTACGGCCTGAAGGAAGCTCGCAATTAGGAGTCCGCCAATCATCACAATGGCAGCACAGGTTCGATCTGTGTTGCTTCGGCTCACGCTTTCTGATTTTGCGGATTTCGTCCAACCGCATTCGCAGACAATCGTGCTACCAATTATTCGATCCGAAATGATTTCAGTGCCACAGCGCGGACAGTGACCAAATTGCATGAGCATACATACCCCCGACATTCGCCTCAAAATGAAACGTTACTTTCCCAATACCCAACTTAAGACTAGGCAGGAGTTGTGCCAGACAGTCCGGGTTTCTATGCGTTACAACCGGCCAGCGAGCGATAGTAATTAGTCAATGCTCACAAGTTCGACGTCCTGCAGCTTTTAAATCTAAGTGGCACTAGAGTCAGAAGCCGTTATGATTGGTACAAAATCGAAACGCTCCATTTTAAGAATTTCGATCTGGGGGTTGAATGAAAAGCAAGATCAATGGGCTGGTCGTCCTAGGTGTAATAGCTTTGATAGGTGCTGGATGTAGTTCCAATCGGGTGCGAAATTTGGATACGAAAATGGAAAACGAACAGACGGTGGCGGGCAATCAGAAGGTGGGTGTTAAAGACGGAAAAATGGTCACCATGGATAAAATGGCAATGAATGAGGCTCTTCGTGATCTGGAAAACGAGGTACGAAGTCTTGAGGATAAAGTCTATGGGAGTCGAAAACTAGATTCGAAAGGGATTTATGGAGAGCTTCGCTCTTGCCGGACAAAGCTTTCAAGTCGTCAATATGGCGGTAGCGGAACATTGATATGGTCGGAGCCGCTTGATCGAATGACCGAGAGTGAAGACGAGTGGAAGATTGGACTTGATGAAAGTGGAAAGTTGGTTGCCGTTCAGGAGGAATACCTGAAAGAGCGAGTCAGTCGCTTTAGAAATTATCTAAGAGTTCTTGAGAAAAGAGAAGACGAGCTTTCTCATTCTCTTGAGCAATGTAAAACAATCCTAAAAGATAAAGAAATTGATCCCAGTCAGGCCAAGCGCGTGAAGGTGAGCGAGATTGATAAGCTTTCTGCGAGCAGTGACGAAGTGAATGAGTATATGTGTCAGTATGTCAAAAAAGGAGCGTCTCTAAAAACGCTGATGATGACCTCCTTTGGCCAGGGTTGGCAGTCTATGGCGGAATATCAGCCTCATAGGAAGATTCTTTCCAGCAATATAGAAGATGAAACGGGCGATGAGCGAGCGAATGGGATGCGAGTGGGAAGTTGGCGCCTAGCTTTTGATGATGGAAAAATCACCATGAGGGACCTGATGTCAGATAATGGTGACGCAAAGCTTGTCTCATGGGCGGGAAAGGCAAGCTGTCTTTCGCGGGCCAATGGAAAGTGGAACTAGAAATCGTCCTTCGTGGGCCATTATGAATCCATAAAGAACCCTTTAACTGAGTGGCATTCGGATTGCCTAGGGATTGAGGGAACTTCATTTTGCATTAGAAGATTGCTTTTATTGGTTTCGAGCCTCCTTGGCGGGTTCAGGGGTTGAATGATTTACCGGACTGCTTACACCGTATTCGCTTTTTGGGCGGCATCGGCATCGGCATCGGGCGGGTCCCTTTGTGAAGGGCTGGTCTGGTGGGAAACAAGGGCCAGTGCTCAGGCCTTTGAGACTTCGCTCAAAGAGGAGGTTCGCGCCAATCAGATGGGTCTTCTTCCGGCTCCTGATAGTCCGAAATTATCGGTTCGGAACTTCATGTCGTTCGAAGGGCCCAATGGGGGGCTGATTTATGTGGCACAAAGAACGCCGGGTTTGCGCTGGTATAGTCTTCACTCCAAATTAGGCGTTGGTAGTATTCGGCCTGATATACAGGGGGACCCACGCATGGGTCTTGTTATCCTCGGTTATGATTTGGCTCGTGTGGTTTCTGTGAGGGCCATAAATGGTCGGACACTTCTGCTTGGTGATGCCGCAGAAATCGGCCAACAAATTTCTCAATTTAATGTCTATCTTGAGGCAAGGGGGCTTGATACCATCCCAGTTCAGTATTCGCATTCGAGTGCATCTTCAGACCTGATCGCTCATCTAGAGAAATATTTAGAGAATTATCTCAGGTACGGGATCTTACCAGTTGAGGATCCTCAAAGGAGTTGGGGGCACTTTCTTCATGACATCGGATTTCATACTTCATTTATTATGGTCACGCCTGAGTTGTATGAAAAACACCGACAAATGCTTCGTGGACAGATGCTTTTTCTTCAGTTTGCAAAGCACAAATTTTCTGAGCTTCTTTCTCCGCGCTTGGCGAGAATGGCTTATAGGGCACTGCTGCTTAGTTTTTCATCCGATCTCGATATTTTTACTGCGAGGCTCTTTCAAAGTGGATATTTTTTAATTCTGGATCGAAACCGTCCCGAGAGGCGTATGATTCCAGGTAGGTATATTGTGCTGTCCGGGCTCGTTCGTCACAGAGTCGGGGATAATTTAAGTCAACAAAGTGTGCGGATTTTGGCGTAAGTAGCTGAAATCTCGAAGACCGCCTCCTGTTCTCCTTATCGAAAAGGAGCACAAATCATGATAGACAGGAGGGATTATGACTCAGGACAATTCGAGCCCACAGAAGCGCAAGAGAGTTCGTCGCTCGGCCGAGAAAATGGCGGAGCTGGTGTTGGAAGCCGAGCGAATCGGCCACGCACAGGTATGCCGTCGCGAGGGAATTGCGCCGGCTCAGCTATCTCGTTGGAAGGACAGATTTCTTCGCGGCGGGATTCAGAGCCTGAAACAGATCAAGCGTGGACCGAGGGCCAAGGAAGACCCAGCTGTGAGCGAGCTGAAGGAAGAGACAGCGAGGCTATCGAACGCCCTTCTGGAGACGACTATCGAGCTGCAGGCAATGAAAAAAAGAGATCGCTTGGGTTAACGGGCCCTCTTTACGGCAGGCACCTCACCAAAGAGCAGCGCGAGGCCCTGCGAGCCTTCATTAAAGATGGATCGAGCAAACACTCAGTTGCTGAGCTGTGCTCGGCACTCGAGGTCCACCGCAGGTCCTATTATCGTTGGTGCAAATCCAATCTTAATGCGCATCATGGTGGAGGCGGAGGTATGAACAGAATCCGCCCAAAGGAGGAGACTGCTGTTGTTCGGCTGGCCAAGAGGTTTCCGGATTGGAGATGTCGTAGAATTGCCTACCACCTAGAGAAGAGGTCCGCGGCCTTCATTGGTAAGACGAAGGTTGCCGAGATACTAAAGGCACATGGACTTAATCACCCTTTTGAGCATCAACCAAGCAGACCACAGCGCGAGCCCGAGGACATGCTTCTGTTTGAGCCGTGGCGAAAGAACCTAACCTGGGGCATGGACTGGACCTGGGTTAACGTTGCGGGGCGGTTTATGTTCCTGCTAGTGCTCTTAGACTGGTACTCGAGAAAGATATTGTCGTGGGGTCTCTATCGTCAAATTACTCAGTATCAAGTCGTGACTGTGGTTACGGAGGCTGTCGCAATCGAGCGAATCGACCTGCTGCCAGCGGGCGAAATGCGACCACGACTTGTCGCCGACCATGGCAGTGCCAACTGCGCCAAGTACACAAGGAGCAATATTGAAATCCAAGGCCTAGATCTATGGCTCAGCGGTATTGGCCGTCCAGCCGGCAATGCACGAACTGAGAGAGTTATTGGCACTCTTAAGCGCGAGGAGATCCATCTCCAAGAACAGTACGAAAGCGAGGAAGTGGCACATGCTTCGATAAAGGGAGCCATCTATGACTACAACTTCAATCGACCCAATCAGGGCAATGGTGGCTTCGACCCAAACTCAGTTCACCACACGGGACGGTATGAGTTAACCAAAAGGCGGGAAAGAGCTAGACAAAAAACAAATGAGTTGAGAAGGAAACACTGGGAGCAGGAGGCGTCGTCTTCAGACAAGGCGTTGACTTAAACTCCAAACCATTTTGTGCGGGGGCTGCCCGGACAGGACAATATAGAGAGCTTTGATCGAGAAGAGTCTCTTTATCGGTATGAAATCAAGAACGCTTTTGCATCTTCGTACGGGGATAAGGAACTCGATTATGGTCCTCTCACCATCCCGAATCGAATCTATGGTTCGGTAAAGTGGATTCGCGAACTTCTGCGCCATTCTGATTTTGAACAAACCCAGTACCTCCTTGGTTTGTCAGGAAAGGGCCTGGGTCTTGATGATGAAATTGCCCTGAATTCTGCACTCACTCTGGTTGTTGAAGAGTTTATGGCTTACTCAAAATCCGAGAGCTTTCTTGATGTCCCGCTCGTGGCGAATAAGGCTGAACTTAACCGATTGGCAAAAGATCTTGTGGCTCGGAGAAAGGCTCTTCAGCGGGCAGCGAGAGATTATTGGAAGTCCTCAGGTCCCAACCCATCAGCGGCCCGCTAGCATTTGCGATCACTTTAAAAGAAATGCGATTAAGACTCGACGTTAGTCGGAGAAGTCGTTTGCTCTTCCTAAAGAGATGTCTTGTAATAGAATGCAAATGGCCAAGAAAAAGCACAAAAAGAAGCAAATACCTGCAAAGTCAGAGAATGGAAACCCCGTGGTTCCTGAGACCAATCCAGATCTCACAATCACTTCTCTTCAAGAACCCATCCAAGGTGAATATTGGCTGCCTTGGGTTTTTGGAATAATGACGGCCGTAATCTTTCTGATGACCATGTGCCGAACCGTTCCTGGGGGTGATAGCGGCGAGCTCATAAGCGTGTCCTATGCTCTAGGCGTAGCTCATCCTCCGGGGTATCCGCTTTACACGCTTTTGGGTCACCTCTTTACCTATATCCCCATCGGAAACGTGGCATGGCGAGTGAATTTTATGTCCGCGGTTTTTGGTTTGGCGAGTGGACTCGTTCTTTATGCGCTCACCGTGCGGTGGTTGCGAGATCGATGGTTGGCAATTCTCGCTGCCGGGATATTTATTTTCTCCCCATTGGCGTGGCGATACGCCGTAGTGGCGGAGGTGTTCACCTTAAACAATCTGTTTATCGTGGTGCTTTTGTATTGGACCCTTCGATTTGTTGAACAGCCGAGTCTTAAGTGGGCGGCCGCATGGTCAGCCACCTTAGGATTGGCCTGTAGCCATCACCACACAATCCTCTTTTTGGCCATCCCGATCTTTTTAGTGTTGGTTTGGAAACATCACAAAGTGCTCCTTGAGCCAAAAGTGTTTTTGGTGTGTCTGGGACTTTTTGCGATTGGGTTTTTGCCCTATCTCTATATTGTTTGGGCTGCCAAAAAAAATCTCATTATTTCGTGGGGGCGTACGGATACCTGGGATGGATTTTGGACCCATTTTCTTCGTCGTGAGTATGGAACCTTTCAGCTCGCGACCGGGGAAACCAAAGTACTTAATGTTTTAAATAATCTCAAATATTACGGCCTCGATATGTGGCTTCAGTTTTTGTGGGTAGGCGTTCCCGTCGCTGTGTATGGCATTTGGTATTTCATCAAGGTTGAGCGAAAGAACCCATTTGCTCAGTTGTTGTTGTTCGGTTGGCTGTTTTATGTGGTGGTGTTTCACGAGTTGGCCAATATGGATCTGTCGAATCGATTGTTTTATGACGTTCAGTCTCGATTTTGGCTACTTCCCAATATTATTTTGGCGATGATGATGGCGGCAGGTGCGAAGGTTCTTTTGAGCCAATGGCCAGAGAAGAAAGATTTTTTGCGTGCGCTGATCGTCTCTTTGGTTCTTGGAATTCAAATTGGTTATCATTATGAGCGCGAAGATCATTCAAGGAATACCGTCTTCTACGACTTAGGCAAATCTCTGCTCGATGGCCTGCCGCAAAATGCAGTGGCTTTTATGAGAGGCGATGTTTACGTCAATTCGGTCAGATATATGCAAGCCGTAGAGGGGTATCGCACCGATGTGAAATCAATCCCGTTCGATTTGCTTTGGTGGCCTTGGATGCGAGGATTGGTCGAGGCGAATTTTCCTGAACTTCGATGGCCAGGAAAGATCTATAGGTATCGCAGAGCCAACTTGGGGGAGTTTACCTTAAAAGACTTTTTTGAACTTAATTATGAGCTTCAACC
>JAPKGD010000084.1 GCA_026648125.1 Bdellovibrionales bacterium
ACTCGTCCCCGCGCGATTTGTCTTCCTTGCTTGTAAAACTGTCCGGCACTCTCGGAAAGTCGCTGCACTTTCTGCTTACCGGCACCCATACTCCCGCCGTCGCTCCGATTTTAAAGGACTGCGAAACCATAATCACAGCCGCTCAATCAATCGCCAGGAAGATCGACTGACCTTTTATCTCACTTTTGCTGAGAAACCACTTAACCCATCCGAGTAACTGAAAATCCATCATGTCCGACGGTGTGGCTACCGATGGGCGGCTGGCAGGAGAAAAAGTATGGTAGGGGATATCAACGCGGCAGTGAGCAAATTTCTACTGGATCTTCAGGCAAAGTATGGGCGCCAAGCATAAGTGGCTACGGGCACAAGCGGACCTGCCTCAAATTAGAAACCTCCAACGATATTGGAAATATCGGATTTATTTGGTCGGAGACATCAAAATTTCCGATGAGGTGTTGTGAAAAACCGTCAACGATCATCATCAGTTAGTAGTGCCTTCGCGGCAAACCTGAAGAAAGTTCTTAAGGAGCGAGGTTTGTCTCAGCGGGCAGCCGCTGAAATATGTGGAGTCAATGCTACATCGATCACGGACTGGTTGGCGGGAATGGCTCCGCGAGACCTAAGTGCTGTATTGCGACTGTGCCAGGCCATCAAAGTTGACTTTCAATGGCTGCTGACCGGACAGCACAGTGAGGTGCGTTTAGAGGACTTATCATTGAATGAAATTTTTGAAATAGAACACGATCCCGCCTTCAGTGGAATGTTTGTGATCGAGGCGAAACGCTTAAAGCGTCGGTCGAAAAAGACATCTGATGACAAGGGGGGAAAGTAGACTGACTAGGGAGATTTTATGATTGGTATTTTAGTTACGATTACTGTTCTGCTACTCGTGGTAGGCACCATCAAACTCGCGTTGGGCGCATTTAAAAGCAGGCGAAAGCTTCCCTTAGAGCAACTCATAGCTGTGACCCCCGCACCTAACTGGAAGTCCGGACATTGCATCTTTTGTGGAAGCAAACCCGGCCTCGCCGACTCAAAGAGTCAGGAGAAGTATCTCAACCTTACCGCAAAGTCATTACTCTGGACTGGAGAGGTAGTTCGTACCATCGGCATGTTCTGTTCTACCCATGATCCGCTAAAGTTAAGTTCAGGGCTTCCCTCTGAGATCTCCTCACTTCTTCGTGAGGAGCGCAGGCTGTTTGAAGAAAGGGACAAGGGGCGGCAGAAGGCCCACGGCAAATCGGATACAGCGCTTAGTCTTGCCGGAGCCGCAGTTGGAGCTATGAGCGGTGGTGTTTTAAGCGCACTAATCGGCGTCACCGCAGGTAAGTTGTTCGCTTGGGAGTCTCACCGAGCAGATGCCTATGATCAGTTCTATTCCGGTCATTGGGACCTCGTTTTCCGCGTTAACGCCGAGGTATTGAGTGTCTTCGTTAATAATGGCAGATCGGGCGAACTTGATGAGAAGCACTTCGACCGGATCTTTAAGGGCATTTCAGAGTGCCAAGCCCATTTGAGCACGCGCCTTTCAATGTTAAGCGAAATCGGAAGTGACGTTGTGTCGGATCAGATTGAAAAGACTCAGGCGGCTTCGCAAAGCCTGGAAGAATACTGCGCATGGGTTAAGGAGGTGCGCTCCGTTGCGGAGACGTCTCATGAAAAGCTGCACCAGAACAGGGCTGCGGAGGAGCTGGCCGTTGCAGACATCGCAAAACTTCGAGTGGCCAGAAGCAAAGGTCTAATCTCTGAGAGAGAAATGAACGCCCAGGAGCAACGTATCAAGTCCAATCTCAAGGCTGCGGGGTAACTATGGGCGGATTTTTTGGGGGATTTGCTGGCATTCTTGTTGGTGGCCTTGGAGTCCTCTTTACGGGAGTTTCGGTTTTGACAGTTTTTATGGCGCTGTGGATGAAGGAGACGACAGTTGCTTCCTTTGGTGTCCCGGGAATACTGTTAGGTCTCTATCTATGGCACAAGCGACGGCACTTTTATGAAGAGAGCAAGTCGGAGGAGGAGAGAATCAAGGAAGAGCTCTATAAAGATAAGAGCCTGACACACCTCTCTTCTCTGCAAGAAAACCAAATTGAACTCAATCGGCGTAGGCAAATCATACTTTATGGTGCACTGGGAGTCTTGATTTTTATCCTGCTTGTTTGGGCATCAATTCCTATCACCAAAATGGTATTGGTTTACATCCCGCCGTTTTAAATCGGGAGAAAACTATGGACCTATTATTGAGCGCCCTTTTGAACGTATTCGTTGAGAGCGCAAAAGAGGCGGATCTTGTGGTTAACCATGGGGTCGAGCCAAAAGCTGTTTACGAGAGGCAGTGCAAAGGCTTGCCGGCGGCAGAACTGCTCCGGTGTAGCGAGGAGGTCAAAGCTCAGCGGGGAGAAAACGAAGATGAACAGGCCAATCATTGAGGCGGCGCTTCGAATTGCAGAAGAGCATCCGGCCGTCGCACATCTTGTTGATGGGCTCGTCGAGTCTGTAACCACTAACCCGCCTCCGACGGATGAGGACGTTGGTCAAATCTTGGCTGATTTTTTCGGCGCGTACAGTGTGGACCGATGCATGGCCGACTATCGCAATGCAGGTATTATTTTGACTGAAGAGATCCAAGCAGAGATAGACGATATCGTGGCCGCCTCTCAGCTTGTTGTCTCCAACATCAACAGGTTTTTGATAGAAAATTGAAAATGCGCCGGCTTCTGAAGAGAGGCCGGGACACTACGCCACTCTTACTTTTTATATTTTAGCGATACCTCGGGATGCTTGAGAAATAGTACTCAATGCGACATTTTTTAAAAGCCTTTGGGGCTAGACCATTGTCTCATTCGCCAATAAAAAAATATATGGGAAATGCCGATAAGCGGACGTCAGTTCATAGGAGGCACCAGTGATAAGTTTAAGGGTTCTTACCGCGTTTTTTGTATCAATGCTTCTCATGGGGTGTGCTTCAACCATGAAATCGGTCACACTCAAAAGAGCGGCCTTTGATTTGGATTGCCCAGAAAACCAACTCGAAATTCAAGAACTCACCACGAGGACTTGGGGCGTAAGAGGGTGCGGTAAGAGGGCAACATATATTACTGAGGGTGAGTGTTCAACCGAGGGCTCCTGCCGGCCAATAATGAACAGCGGGAAGTCCCAGGACGACAGCCAGAACTAATTATCCGCCCAATTATTCTGCGACAGTAGCACGAACGATTTAAGGGCAGTTGAGGCTAGTGATCGCTTCTTCCAGTTCCTTCTTCAGTAGGCGGTCGCACTCCTCGGCATCGGCGGGGGCCACCGCTGGTCGGTTACATCGAGCCATCGATTTTTCCACGGCATCCTTAACCAAATCGCAGGTATTTCCAGACACGTCAAAGCGTGAATCCGGGGTATTACACTTTACATGCCCCTCAACGAATTGCTTCGCATACTCGGAAACTTCCTGTTTTTGCTTTTCAGTCAGTGCCACAATTGCCTCCCCCAAATTGATTAAATAAAGGGGACTAGGTTACTAAAAACTCCAGGAAGTTCAAGTTTCCCGTCCTCGGAAAAACTTCAAAAGCTTCTCCTGCTGGCACTGTGAGCACTCATATGTATGTAGAATAACGTCCGCTGTCTTCTGCTCCAGGTAGACGATCGACATCGGCTCACCACAGTGAAGCACACGCATGGGAGGCCGATCGCAAAAGTCACTTATGGCGTGAAGCTCCGTTTGACCGTCATGGTAAACGACCTCTGCAGGCAACCGTAAAGCCTGGCCCAAAAGGCGCGCCTTTTTGGAAACAGGCTCGCCGCAATTGGAGCAGAAATGCACATGCTTTAGGCGCCCGCCAAATGCAGGTACGCGAAATGACGGGTGCTCCACACAACAGACACCGCAAAACTCTATCTGTCCGGTCAGTCGCATCTCCTCCGGCAAATACGCGGCACCGAGGTAGTCATTGGGCCGATCACCTGATTTTTTGTAGTTTATGAATGGTGTAGGCTCCCGCCGCTTCATACCGCCCTCCCTCTTGGAAGGTCAGCACCGCTGTCGTCAGTCGGTTGTCTCAACATCATTTCCATTTGTCTGACGGCCGTATCGATGCCGGACGCCTCGGCGAGGTTGATGCCGTCCAAGAAGCCTTCCAGATACCGCCTTGAGGCAAGCAGTCGACGGTAACAGACGCCTTGTGGGCTGGTGCCTAGCGCTCTTAACGCTTTGATGTTGAGCGCGAACGACCTCAACATTTCAATTTCGGAGTTGTCTCCAAACAAACCTGGCTGTGTGTTCTTCATGGTTCCTCCATTCAGTGAACATTTGTTTCTTGTCTCGTGTTAAACTCAAAATTTAATTCAGCTCCGACCGCTAAATTCACAGGGTTTGCCGTCGAAGACCCGGAGTAGATTTGTGGCTTACCTTCACTATTGCGGATAAGTTTCGCATCTTTGTACCAGCGGTCTGAGTAGATCCAATCGGCTTTTATCAGAACATCGGGTACGACACTTCTCATCGCACCTACAATAATTCGGTCAACGTCAGTTGCGACGACATCAAGGTCCGCATTCAGAGCTACTTCAATCAAAAATTCGTCGTGGACGAAGTTGACAAGCCGGTAGCCGGCCCTGACTAATCGATATTTCGCGATCTTTCCGCCATCGGCGGCGAGTCCTTGAAATGGAGTGTTTCGCGCCTGACAATAAGTGCAGTTGGCCTTGATCCGACCCGTTCTCGTGACAACAATCTCCCTGAGAGCCTTGTCTTTCAACTCTGGGGAACCCTCTTCAATCCCCTCAAGCGTTGGAGCAATTTCTGGCAAAACTGTCTTAAAGGCCCAATCCTTGAGATTTTGGGAATAGTCCCGCCCATCCCTATTTGGCTCGCCAGCAATAATTCTCTTAAAAATACTTACGGCAACATCCGGATCACACCAGTCCCCGATGCTTGAAAAGTTGTGACGGCTCGGGAGGGTGTCCGCCAAATAGAGACGCATTTCCGGAAATGATTCAAGCCATGCCGCTTTTAACTCCCTTGCGCGTTCTTCACTCAAATCAACTCCGTAAGTGTCTTTGGCGGCTTTTACGAATCGAGGGATACCCATTCCGCCGCCAAAGCCAAAGTTACACGCTTTCGCCCACTGCCTTTCAGGATCTTCTTTGGTGATGGTTTTTCCTGTCATCTGACCGGCAAACCAAGAGTGGAGGTCGGTGTTTTGATTGATCAGGTCTGCCATTTTTGAGAAGCCGAATTTGTCCAGGCATACTTGCGCCAGAGTACACAATTCAAGCTGGGCGTAATCGATAATGAGAAAACAGTACCCTGGAGCCGGGACAAAACACTCTCTGACTCCGGGCCGACGAGGAAGGTTTTGAATGTTCGGATCAAAGGAACTTGTTCGTCCGGTTTTTACTAATGGATTAAACCGCGTGTGAATCCTGTCTGTCTTTAAATTGACAACAAAGTCCCTTAGCTTTTTGTTCTCGCGGTAAGTCAGAAGTGCGTCGATGAAGGGCACCTCGTCTCTAAACTTTTGAAGATGTTCACCCCTTTCAGAGATAAGCCTGGAATCAGTAAGAGGGAGGTCAATCCCAAGGTTGTTTATGACATTTTTATAGACCGTCTTGATACCCTTTTGGCCGGGCACATATCCATAAGTTTGCAGCTTTCCCAGGTTATCAGCAATTTCAGCGTCAACACTTTCAAGGAAGGTGCGCTTTCTGCTTTGATCAAAACCGATTCCAAGCGTTTGGATCCTATACAGAGCATAGGCTCCCATCAGTTGTATTTTGTGACTGAGGAAAAAGTCTGGATCTAGCTCCTTTATTTGATTGAACAGGACTAAAAAGATGCAGAACGTCGCGATCGGATCTTTGGAGGCATACTCAATATGGGCCTCGGAAATCTCCTCGTAAGCGATGGTGTCGTCAGTACGATATTGCCCAAAAGTAAGCCTGACATCTTCATCCTTGGGAAGATCAACACCCAACACTTTTTTGGCGACATAGGCGAGATTCCAGGGCGGTATATTTCCCTCCGTCGCAAGCGCCAACAGACAATACATCAGCCCAGTGTCGAAGAATTTCTGACCACGGATCTGGGGGTCGAAATCAAAGCCGGCCTCTTGTTCGACTACGCAAATATCGAACGAGGCGTTGTGCGCCACTACGATGGATTCACGGTGAACTTCAAAAAAATTACGCAGATATTCCAATCGAATCAGCCAGACGGTGCCTCCGCCGGCAAAGGCTTGACCCAACACATAAGGAGGAATCTCCCCCCTATTCCCGACGGCGGTCTCAGAGTCGAAGGCAATAATATCGCCCAGGCATCCGCTTTCAGGAGTCCACCACCGCACCTCAAAATTCTGGCCTGCAAACTCAAATTTCATCGTAGGCTCCTTTGTCCATCGTCGCCAGGGGATGTTGGGGAGTGTTTGGGGGGTGTTTAACGCTTAATGTCCCCCCTCTGAGGCGCGCGCGGACGCCGACCTCTACCTCGCCGTGGCGCTGAGCCTGCTCGGCGGCAAGCTCGTCGATCCGGTGGCTGGCGCCGCGAAGGCAGAGGTCAAGACGCTCTACGACAAGGCGGTCGCCGCGCAGGGTGAGGAACAGGTCGTGCTGTTCGACGCCCAGCGGCACCTGGACTTCTCGCAGTTCGAGCCGCGCGGGCACTACACCGATCTCCCGGAGCTCGAGCAGTACTTCCGCGCCATGATGTGGCTCGGGCGCATCGACTTCCGCATCCTGGAGACGCAGGAGGACGGCAGCCAGGTCTTCCACCGCCGGCAGCTCGAGGGTGCGTACGCGCTCCGGGCCCTGATGCCCGAGCAGTCGCTCGCGGACTGGAAGCGGGTCGACGACACCATCGGCGCCTTCGTCGGTGAGCACGACAGCATGGTGGTGCCGGAGCTCGACGCGCTGCTCGCGGATCTCGGCCTGGGCAGCTCCAAGGACCTCGCGCAGGCGACGGACGCGGCCATCGCCCAGGCGGTCGTCAAGGGAGGTTACGGAACTCAGCGCATCTCCAGCCACATCATGATCAACGGCCTGGGCAGCGGCACGCTGCCGCTGAGCAGCTCGTTCCTGCTGTTCGGCCAGCGCTACGTGCTCGACAGCCACGTGTTCAGCAACGTGGTCTACGACCGGGTGCAGAAGGGCACGCAGTTCCGCATGCTGCCGGATCCGCTCGACGCGGCCTTCGCGGCCTTCGGCAACGATCAGGCCG
>JAPKGD010000085.1 GCA_026648125.1 Bdellovibrionales bacterium
GCAAAGAACTCATTCTGACCTGAGTCGGCAAGAGATGCATAGGCGACTTCCACGCATTCGTGGCGTTTGCGCTCGACGCAGATTTTTGCAATTTGCTCCAAATCAGCCTGAGAAGCGAGCCCTGTAAATTGCTTGATCTTGAGCGGGATAATTTCAATCGCGTACTTGTCCCAGGTTGCGCTCTGAATGAAGCCTGCAATGAGGGCTAAAGCAATCGCGATGGCTGTCTTTATAAAGCGTCGTTCAAGCTGATCGCTGACTTTAAAGTCCTTCGTGCTATGGGTAAAGCCACAGACGGGGCATACAACGGGGGTTTGCTGTAATCGATCCTTGGGGAACTCGATCTGACAACGGGGGCAAAGGCCAAACTGAAACATAAATCACCTCACCTCAAACCACAGAGCAACCCGGGTTCCAAAGTCTCGGTGGCTTAGCTTTGAGTAGAATTGATGGTCTGTGAAAAAATGTGAAGTTGAGGCGCAAAATTGCGTCCTAGGGGTATGAAAGGCCCGGGAATTTTCCCTTGGTTGGCTAAAGGGGCACTTGGAGATTGGGGCCGAATGGGGTATGGGTATTTGGCGTCTTGGCTTTCGCCTACAGAGAGCTGTGTCTCTTGGGGGTCACGATGTAGATCATTTAGGTGGATGTAAAAATACTTCAGAAAAAAGTTCCTCAAAGAGGCTTTAGGCCTTGAAAACATTGGCTTTTGGTTTGCACTCGTTGGGCCAGATTGTATTCCTAATCATGTTCGGAGGGTCGGTGGGTCACTCACAGAATTTAAAGAGGCAGGGTCTTTTGATTTTTTGGTCGCTCATTTTGCTTTGCTTTATCCCACCAGAGGTTAAAGCCGGCGAGATGACTGAGCTTGAATCTCACACGGTTAAAGCGGAAAGGTCTATTGAGGTCGAAGTCCTTGAGGACACCGTCGATCCTAACAATGATGATTTGTACGACAAGGATGTGCTCGAGAAGGCCTCAGAATTGGGCCAAGAGGTCGTCCGGGGGATAGCAAAAGGTCTTGAAGGCCTTGGAAGTCTGCTCCCTGATTCTTGGAATGAACAACTCAGCAGCGCCCTTGATCGTATCAATATCCGCTTTGGTTTCGGCACTGAGCTGGAGTTTTCAAAGGTCAATGTTTTAAGGGGATCTTTGGGTGTCCGCTTTGAACGTAGGCTTGAACCGAGCTATCGGCAGAATTTCACAACAGTTTATGACCGCTACTTTTTGCCTCGACTGGGGCTTGCGACCTATTCCCTCTCTGAGATTATCCGTGAGGAGACTGAGGGATCAGCCTTTGGATTATCAAGTCAAAATGAAGTCCAGTTTACCTTTGCCCGCCAATTCGAAGGCGCCACTTGGCAAGATCATGTGATGTTAGCAGTAAAATGGCCCTATGACCCGATTCGCCATCTCCCCATCACCGGTGAGCGAGTTCTAGATCGACTTCAAGTTGGCGATTTCGTCGCTATTCAGACCAAAATGAATTTATTGGCGAGCATTAATCAGTTTAAAATGCTCACGGGTCATGTGCCCGTTTCAGCCTCTGCATTTTATGGATTAACGGGCGAATACATGCTCCATCTGTACAAATTGGATGAGAAGCGCATTCGCCTAAAGCTCATTGCTGTTCGCCAGGAGGGCGGTGGATTTCATGCGGCGCTTGGGTTTCGAATGGATTCCGATCAAAAATTCTTTCGTGTTAATTTTGTAGACAAAGAGTTGCGTAATCGATTCTCGTTCGCGCCCCTTGAAGTCACTGTAGCAAGCACCGATGCCAACTTAGCCATGGTGGACTATATCCTTGACCTCAGTTCAAAAGATGTTCGGGATGCTTATAAGAAGGTCGTAAGATCGTTGGCTAAACCGAAAATGTTAAAGGTTATTAATCCATTCCGATCGGACGATAATTTGAAACAGGCTTTGCTTGTGGATATATCTCCGCTTGAGGACCTCTTTGAACGCGACCGCGATAAGTCTGGCGATGATAAAAAAGTAGATCGCGAGTTTAGAGGAACAAATGATGCTCGGGGAAATACGCGCTATCAATTTAGAATTGGGCACAAAGACATCATCCAGTGGGTCTTTGGTGCCAACTTTGTAGAGAACCATGTTTTGGCGACAGATCGTGCAGGAAAGCACCGCTACTTCCTTATGCCCACCTTTTCCAAATTAAATGGGTTTAATGCGGGTTTTGGGCTCTATGATTCCGAAGCCATTCGAACTGCAAGTTTGCTCTTTGAAACGGACTCAAAATGGAATCCCATATATTTTGGCGAGTTAGCTTTCCATCTTGATCTTCGCGACAAGCTTTTGCGAAAAGAAGAGTCTGATGCTCTGAAGAGTCATTTGAAGAAACGCCTGCCAATGGATGTCTATGAGAAGATTCCTTGGGGCGATTGGGCTGCTCGTAAAGACCGCGTGAATGCTCGGGTAACCACACTTTTGGTGTTCAGACCTGAGGCTTTGGCAGCTATAGATGTCTATCGGGTGTTTGATCGCAAAGAACTCCTTGCCTATATGAATGCGCAGGAAAGTCTTGGGGCTTTGCCTGACTCCACATTAATGGGCTGTGGACCGGATTCCGGGCGGTCAATACTGGATCTTGAAGATAAGTATTGGTGTGATTTGAATTTGATCCAAGAAAATCTGGCCGTTGCATTTAATAATGACATTGAGGCACGCCGTCGAATCGATGCGTTTTCGGCCCTACGTAATAACGCTCTATGGGCTGAAATTGGCCCCGGCTATCTGGTGACAATGTTAGATAAGAGCAAGCCACTCGAGGATCTTATTTATTTTGAGACAACTTGGCAGGCGCGCAACATGAATGGTCTGGTGTTTAATTATGGATCCTGTAAGAACAGATCCTTTTATCGCTCGATCAATTACATCGTGAACATTATGAATAATCGAACGTCAAATATTCAATTGCTTGATGAAAGCGCTTTCCCCAGTGTTCCTGAAAAGGACGGAGAGTGTAACAAGTAGTTCTCATCCCCCGCGGGAAGAAATCCTTAACTTTGTATTTAGGAGGAGTGTATCCTCCTAAATGAACGAAGTGGCGGGGGTTCAATGACTCAGTTTCGCAAAATCGGTGGAATCGCTGTCTCCGTGCTTTTTGTGGCTTGTGTAAGCCCTCAGAAGGTGGAAGTGGCTGTGGAACCGACGGTGGAGACGGCTCTTCGCCCACATACGGTACAAAAATATACGGACGACTTAAACTTAGAGGGGCTGAATGCGCAGATCCTTGAACACATCCGCTTTTTTCGGGCCCGCCCGCAAAAGTTGAAGGGGGAGCTCCGCTTTGGGCCAGATCAGGTTCGGGTCGAGACCTACATCAAAAGCTTAGAAGCTTTCAGGGAAAAGCTAAACGAAGTGAAGAAGTCACCCGGTGCCTCTGAGCAGAGCCTACTGGAGGGATTTTTACCAGAGCATTTTGATTGTTATCAGGTTCAGGGTGACGGGCGCTGGGGAGAGGCTTTTATCACCTCGTATTACGATCCAATTATCAAAGCGAATTATAAACCTACCGCAGAACACCCACGGCCGATTTATACGAATCCGCGAGATATGGTTTTGGTAAAGCTCGATGAGTTTCGCCAAGTGTTTCCCCATTGGTCGATATTTAACATGAGCGAACAAAAATCATCGGCACCCATTGCTCGAGGACGACTTTTAAAGCGGAATGGAGTTCAGCTTGTTTTTCCCTTTTACTCCCGGTTTGAGCTCGACACGCTGGGCATGATGAGAGGGCAGAAGCTCGAATTGGCCTATGCAGACCCGATAGATATCTTTGTGATGCAAATCCAAGGTTCTGGGACCTTAGAGTTTCCCGATGGTAAACGATTGCGAATCGGGTATGCCTCCCAAAATGGACACCCCTACTTTGCAATCGGCAAGCTCCTGAAAGATAGGATTCCCACTGAGCGCATGAGTATGCAGGCTATAGTTAGTGAGATGCGGAATATGTCCAGCGAGGATGCACAGGCCATAATGGACGCTAATTCGAGCTATGTGTTTTTTAAAAAGCTTCCGGGTGAGCCAGAAACAACGTTAGGTACGACGGTTCATCCGGGCCGAACCATTGCAACAGATCGGCGATATTTTCCAAAGGGTGCGCTTGCTTTTCTTCAGTTTGAAAAGCCGCGATTTGAGAATGCAACGGCTGAACAGCCCGTGGCGTGGGATCCAGTAGGTCGCCTTGTCATGGACCAAGATACGGGCGGTGCCATTCGCGGGACGGGGCGGTTGGATCTCTATTGGGGGCGTGGTCCAGAGGCGGCTCAGAGCGCGGGCGTGATGAAGCGGTGGGGACGATTGTGCTATTTGGTGCCTAAAAAACATGGCAGAAGGAGTTGGAGCTATCCATGGTTGAAAGATCAGGCCGCTCCGATTAGTCTTGAGGGCCAAACGGAGAATCTTATGGCCAGCAAAATTATTCTCACTGGTGTGAAACCAACAGGTCAGCCGCATATTGGGAATTATCTCGGGGCAATTCGTCCTGCGATTCACCTATCAAAGCAGTCCGACGTGAAGACGTTTTTGTTTATTGCGGACTATCATTCTCTGACCTCAGTTTATGACCCCAAGGTGATGCGGCAAATGACCTACGAGGTGGCCGCCACATGGCTTGCCTGTGGACTAGATCTCAAGACCACGAGCTTTTATCGTCAATCAGACATCCCAGAGATCTTTGAACTAAACTGGATTTTGTCCTGCTTTACGCCCAAAGGCCTTATGAACCGGGCTCATGCTTATAAAGCGAAGATTCAAGAGAATCAGGAGCAGGGTAAAGAAGATCTCGATTTTGGTGTGAACATGGGGCTCTACAACTATCCCATTCTTATGGCCGCGGACATATTGATGTTTAATGCCCACGAGGTCCCTGTGGGCGAAGATCAGGTTCAGCATTTGGAAATCGCCCGCGATATCGCCCAGAAGGTCAACCGGCAGTACGGCGAAATCTTACGTCTGCCAAAGTTCGTCGTTCAGGCCATGAAACTGGTTCCAGGACTCGATGGGCGAAAGATGAGCAAGAGTTACGATAACCATATTCCGCTATTTCTGGAGTCCGCAAAACTGAGAAAATTGATCATGAAGATCAAGACGGACTCTTTGCCTCCGGAGGCTCCAAAGGATCCAAGCACGTCGTTAATTTTTGATCTCTTTAAAGAATTTGCGACGGCCGAGCAGGTTTCGGATTTAAAGGCTCACTATGAGAGGGGTATTGGCTGGGGAGAGGCAAAAGAAAAACTCTTTCAAGTGATGGATCAGCAGCTTTCAGGCCCGAGAGAAGAATATAACCGCTGGCTCAACAGCAAGGATGAGATTGATCGCCTTTTGAAAGAGGGGGCGGGACAGGCTCGGCCTCAGGCGCAAGCGCTTATCAGTAAATTGCGCTTGGCCATGGGTATTGACTGATTTCTACATTTGCCGGGCACGTTTATCGACCGCAAGCGCGGCCTCGCGTACAACTTCAGAGAGCGTTGGATGAGCATGAAAGCTTCTTGCGAGGTCTTCAGCCGCTCCGCCGAACTCCATAGCGATAACAGCCTCTGCGATCATGTCCGAAGCTCTAGGTCCTAGAATATGAACACCCAAAATCCGATCTGTCCTTTTGTCGGCCAATATTTTCACCTGACCCTCGGTAAAACCCATCGCTTTGGCTCGGCCATTTGGTGAAAAGGGGAAGCTTCCAGACGCATAGTCTGTTCCTGAGGTTTTGAGTTGTTCCTCTGTTGCGCCAACCGAGGCGAGTTCGGGCCAGGTATAAACTACGCCAGGGCAGGCTTCGTAATTCACGTGGCCCGGCTTTCCCGCCAAGATTTCAGCCACAGCAACACCTTCTTCTTCGGCTTTGTGGGCGAGCATGGGGCCTCGGATCAAATCGCCGATGGCGTAAACATTCTTAGAGGAGGTTCTAAAATGATCATCCACTTCGACCATTCCTCGTTTGTCAGGTTTTATTCCGACTGAATCGAGTCCAAGTCCTTCGGAGTAAGGGCGCCGGCCCGTGGCCACCAAAACCATATCGCCTGTGAGGGAAGTCTGTTGGCTATCCTTAAGGTTTTCAAATTGAACGGTGACATCGTCACCTTTAATCGAGGCGCCGGTGACTTTGCTCTCAAAATAAAATTTCATTCCTTGTTTTTTAAGGATTTGCGCCAATCGCTTGGTCATTCCCGTGTCCATGGAGCCACAGATATTGTTGCCGTATTCTATCACGCTCACTTCCGCGCCTAGGCGGAGCCAAACGCTTCCAAGTTCTAGGCCAATGACGCCGCCGCCAACGACAATCAAATGTTTAGGAACCTTTGGGAGAGATAGCGCTTCTGTTGAGCTAATGATCTTCTTTCCGTCGAACTTAAGTCCGGGCGGCTCATTGGGTACGCTGCCCGTCGCCAATACAACATTTTTAGTCGAGACGACCTGCTTGGTCCCCTCTGAAGTTGTGACCTCAATTTTGTCGCTCGAGATCAGGCGCCCCTTGCCCCTGATGTGAGTTACCTTATTCTTTTTAAAAAGAAACTCGATGCCTCCGGTGAGGTCACTGACAATCTTTTGTTTTCGAGCCATCATGGCGGGAAGATCTAGATCCACTTGAGAGACTTTCACGCCATGAGACGCGAAGTCATGTTTCGCCATATGGAAATGCTCACTCGAATCGAGAAGGGCCTTTGAAGGAATACAGCCTACATTGAGACAGGTTCCCCCGAGGGTAGGATCCTTTTCGATCACGGCGGTGTTGAGGCCAAGCTGAGCGGCGCGAATGGCTCCTGTATAGCCGCCCGGTCCGCCACCAATAAACACAACATCAAAAACTTCAGCCATTGACTCCCAATTCCTTTCTCAGCGGGAATGCAGTTAGATTTCTAACAGAATGCGACTCGGGTCTTCGAGGCACTCCTTAACTCGAACCAGAAAGCTCACAGATTCTGAACCGTCAATAATGCGGTGATCGTAAGAGAGGGCGACGTACATCATCGGTCGCACCACCACCTGGCCGTTGAGGGCGACTGGCCGTTCTTCAATTTTGTGCATGCCCAGAATTCCACTTTGGGGCGGATTGAGTATGGGCGTGGACATAAGAGATCCGTAAACGCCGCCGTTGCTGATGGTAAAAGTACCACCACTTAAATCATCGATGGTTATTTTTCCGTCCCTCGCCTT
>JAPKGD010000086.1 GCA_026648125.1 Bdellovibrionales bacterium
CTACTGAGGTTCATCTTGTTCTCGTCGGTGGCGGCCACGCACATGTTCAAATTCTCGCCCAATGGTCAAAGATCCGAACACCTGCTGCAAAACTCACTTTGGTCTGTGATCGAGAACAGACGCCTTACTCTGGAATGCTCCCAGGATTTCTTGGGGGCTGGTACGAATTCTCTGACATTCACTTTGATCTGCCTCAACTTTGTCGAACTCACGGGGCTCACTTTATTCATGCGAAAGTCGAGGGGATCAATGCACGAGCTCAAGAAATTCATTTACATGATGGCCGAAGAATAAATTACGATCTCGCAAGTTTCGATGTGGGAAGTCACCCTGAACCTTTAGACCTCTCTGCACTTCAATCCAGTGAGTATGTTCTTCCGCTAAAGCCCATTTCTGATTTTTATAGAAAATGGACCAATCTTTTAGGCCAACTTGAAGCCTGGCCAAGCGATCAACCTCCGCACGTGGCAATGGTGGGAGGAGGGGCTTCTGGATTTGAAGTGATTTTAATGCTCGAGCGAGTCACTCGCCAATTTAAGCATAAGCCTCAACTCTCTTTGTGGCAGAGAGGGGATTTACTCGAAGGCCACAATGGTTGTGTGAGGGCCTTGGCCCACCGAGCCCTTCGAAATCGGGGAATCTCACTTCATTTGAATACCCCGGTGCGAGGTTGGAAAGATCAAATGCTTCTTTGGGGGCCACAAGGGGAGAGAACCTCGCCTTGCGACTATTTACTTCTCGCCACACCGGCGGCAGCAAACCCGCTGTTTCGCTCGAGTGGCCTTCCGGTGGATGAAAGAGGGTTCTTGAGGGTTGATGAGAGATTGCAGGTTGTGGGTGAACCACGACTCTTTGGCGCGGGAGACTGCATTTCATTTCCACGGAAACTCCCAAAATCTGGTGTGTATGCCGTTCGCCAGGGACCTGTCTTGATTGAAACCTTCCAAAATCTCTTAAGTGGAAAAGACAAACGAGCGGTTTATTATCCGCAAAAGAAGTCTCTTGCTCTTCTCACCATGGGTGAGCCCAAGGTCATTGCGTCTTATGGTCCATTTTCTTGGCAGGGACGGTGGCTTTGGCGTTGGAAGGATCGAATTGATCGTGGCTTTATGGCCAAATTTAAGAGCCCTTAAAAAACAAAAAGCCGAAGAGTTTCCTCTTCGGCTTGTTTGATTTGTAGCGAGTGCAGGAGACTAGCGGAGAGCGCTAATCTGCTGAGTCAATCGGTTCGAAAGAACGAGGCAGTTCTTGCTCAAGTACTGAGCGCCTTCTTTTCCACCAACGGCTGCGGCGATATTCGCGCCGTCATCGCTCGCATTTCCGTCCGCCTTAGCCGCACGGATAATTTCAACTGCGCGAGCCTTTGCAGCATCGGATAAGGGCTGAGCACATGCGAAACCGAGGAGGTCTCCACTCACGTCAGCAGGAATTTTGAAGGTGCTTTCGCAGGTTGGGCCGGTCGCTTTATCAGCAACAGCTGTTTTCGGACCCATGATCTGGTTCATTGCGCTGGTACCAGCTTGAGCCTGAGCCAACAAGGCTGCGCCATCAATACTTACGATTTTTACTGCGGCTGCTTCCGCTTGCTTTGCAGTTAGACCTTTCGTGCTCGCAGCAAGCTTAGCAAGAACGCCCTGGGCTTGAGGCTTCGCATTCAAGCTAGCTTCAACAGCCTTCATGTCAATCTTGCTCAAAAACTGAGTTTTTTGAGATTGAGAAAGCGTTGCATAATCTTTGGGGAACTTGATTCCCAAAGCTTCGGCAAACTGCCGTCCTGCTTGAGTCTCTTGCAAAATCTTTGTTGCCTGCTCTGCAGCCATTCGGCCTGCATTCGCATTTGCGATCCCACCCACTGCTAGGCACGCTACTGCGGCCACTGCTACGATTTTATTGAACATGGTTTTTACCTCTCCTGTTTCGTTACCCTTGTCGCGATTGCGAGCCGCTGAACATACGTTTTTGGCTCGCCTCGCGTCAAGTTATTGACTACTCACATCTTTTCACGGTTCCAAGGTACTTTTTTCAATTCCTTATGCCATCTCCGAGACGGCCAGAAACCTATTTCCGCCACCTGCCCGATCTAAACCCTTAAAACAACTCGCTTTACGCGCCTATTAAAAGGAGGGCCGAGCAAAGGCCTCAAAAATACATGGAGCCGTGGTTCCACAGTGCAACCCCCTTGCCAAGGAGTTCGCTATCCAGGCTCCAATAAAAGGGCATCTGAGGGACCCAAACGGGCTCAAAATTGGCAGTTAAGGCGCAAAGATTTCCCCTTTCTTGGGGTCCAGATTTTTGCGGTTAAGGACCTATGTCTCATAAGGTTTGATTAAGCTTTGGCCGAGAAGAGGGTATGGGCGCACCAGATATTAAAGGATATAACCTTCAGCGTACGAACCGAGTCCTCGTTTGCCGGGCACACCTAAAGGCTTTTTATTACTTCCTTTTTGGGGCAGCGACAGTTTGGACCTTTTTGGGGCTGATGGCCTTAGCTAATTTTGGCATCCACGACAATCAATCGGGCGTACTATGGTCGGCGATCATAGGTTGGGCCGTACCCATGGGGCTGTTTGCACTCGCGCGCTTTTTTGTGCGTCCGGCCGCCTTTACCCGAGTGGAGATTACACCAGATCGGCTCGTGGTGCGAAGGGACGATCGAGAATGGGATGTTAAGTTTAATGAAATTGAAAGTGTAAAGCTCTCCCACCTTCCCTTTGTTGCTGGGTGGATGAAAATTTCAACCAAAGATGGTGCTCAGTTTCACTTCAATGTTGCGCTTGAGCGCAGTGAATACATTCTCGCTGCAATTATAAGTTTCAATCCCCAGCTGGTCGATGCAGAGAAGGCGCACACCTACCGAATTACGGCGATCTATTACGACCATTCGTGGGCTCGCTTTTCGGATCGCTTTAAATACCAGTGGCCGTTGACGGTTAAATATCCGGTCGGTGCATTGGTCTTTTCTATGGCGTTCTTTTCTCTTCGACTCAACGTACATGGAGAGAACTTGCCCAATGTGTATCAATTCATGCTGATGTGGTTGATGTGGCTTGGTTTCTTGAGTGTGCTCGGGGCAGTGCTTTGGTTTTTATCGGAGACATTTGTCTTAGCTCCAATGAGCCGGCGTCGGCTGCGAAAAGATGCAATGCGACCAGTTCGGCCGGTGGACATTGAGAGGTTTGTCAACGTGGCTACGAATCTTGCCTACCTTTTAGTGGCCTCAGTCCTGTTGTTCGTTCTCATCTAATTCATAGAAATTTCCGGAAGCAGAGTCACTTGCGCACTCGTTAGGGAGACTTTGGGGTTACCGGGTGATCCTGGTAATGTTTAATAACGTCGTCATGATAACTGTGTCCCCAGTTGTGCGAGCGACTTCCCATAAATCCTAAAACGTCAAAGACCATAAAGAGAGCGAATACACTGCCCCATGCCCATCGCGATCGTTTGACGTTTTGTTTGAGGCGCCATTCTGAAAAGAGAATAGTCATCCATGCCACAATCGGTGGAAAGCAGAGGAGCAAATGCCAATGATTGAATTCAACGGGAGAAAGAGCTGAGGTTACGATCATCGCAGCAAAGAGATAAAAGAGGTAAAGCTCGATGCGATCAGTTTCTGAAGTCTTTGTCCGATCGACACCCCGATTGAAAGGCATCTTACTCCAAACTCTTTTTCCCATGTTCCATTGGATTTTCGCACTCAGATATAGAGTCCCGGCGGCCACGGGCCATTTTAAGATATGAAAAGCTAGACCGGCCAATGTCACGAGGTTCGATGTGCCAGCCCAAGAGAACTCAATGTTAGAAAACATGTGCCGACCGAGATAGAGAGAGCCGTAGCGAAACCAATAAATAATGGCTTTGATCACCGGGTAAATGAGCAGGCCATTTCTTCCTATAAAGGCCTCACTCGATCGAGTTAGAGTCACTTGGAGATCTTGATTCTCGAGATAGGAGAGAGCATAGGGAATAAGTGAGGCCAAGACCACAGTGGAGCCAGCTAAGACGCCCCACCAATTTACTCGGACAAAACGCCAGTACCACATTGCCAAGGATGCCAGCGCAAGCAGCAAAAAGGAGTAGTGAATTTGCATGCAAAAGCCGATGGCTAAAACATTCCAAAAACTCAGCCAAAATTTAGGCTGGCGCATTTTTAAGATCGACCACATGTGCAAAGCCGAAAAAAAGCTCATATAGGCGGGGTTATAGAGTTCAGATTGCTCCACCCTCCAAGGATTGAGCCAAAAAAGAAGAGTTAAATCGATGAGGATAAAGGAGGCAGCCACCGGGGTGGCAGCCGGGCGAATGCAGAGATATAGCAACCACCACGAAATCGCCTGAAAAACCAAGATCACAGATGTGGCCGCGTAGGGTGAAAAATAAATCTTCATAGGAAGGGCGGAGACCGCGGTCATAAACGAGCCAGGGACAAAGCCAACGCCCGAGCCGGCGTTGCCGAAATGTGTCCATTGTCCATACTGAAGAAGGAGCATGGCCTTGTTGAGAATCTGCAAATTGTCGAAGTGAACCTTGAGTGTGGAAAAGTACAAAATGGATAAGGCGCACCCGAGAAGAAAAAGACCAGCAACAACGACTCGATTTTTCGTAGGCATCATCAGCCCGGAGGCCAGAGCAAGGGCCGGCCCGCAAGCAAATGAACATGGAGGTGAAACACAGTCTGGCCGCCATCTCGATTGGTGTTGATCACTAGGCGATAACCAGATTCGTCTAAACCTTCCGATTTTGCCCAGGCCGCTGCCTTCAGTAGTATGTGACCGATGAGCTGAGCGTCTTCTTTTTCAACCTCAGCCATGGAGCGAATGGATTTTTTAGGTATAAAGAGTACATGTTGAGGGGCTTGAGGATTCACGTCTCTAAACCCGAGACAAAGATCATCTTCATAAACAATAGTGGCTGGGATTTCGCGTGCGATGATCTTGCTGAAGATGGTCGACATTTAATCCTCTACATCTGTTTGTAGTCTGGGCCACTGCCGCCTTCGCGTGGGCGCCAGCGTGGTCCTAAGACATCTGTGGCCTTGCAATCGACGCAGTTAGGGGCATTCACTATGAGCTTATCCCCCTGCCTTTCGTAAACCCCTGCAGGACACATATGAGAGTAAAATTCAGCGACCTCGGGGGTGATGTCATGGCCAATCGTGAGATGGCTTGGAATATCGTCACGGGTCTTATTACCCGAAAGATAAACGGCATCGACCTTGCTCAAACCAATTTTTGGCTGAGGTACGTTGAGCCGGGTGAACTCTTTCCACTCTTCGGCGTCTTCGACCACTGGGCTTGAATCTCCTGGCAAGATTCCACCGGTGAGAGTCATAAGTCCTGCCTTAATCGATCCCGGAACAAATCCGCTCTTGAAGGCCTGTCGAATATTTCGCACTTTCTTTAAGTCTGAAAAAACGGAACTTGATCTTAAGAGATCATCATAATGCTTGAGCCCTTTGGCCGAGACATCACGGGCCTTGAGAGCTCTAAAAATGGCTCGAGCCGCAAAAACTCCCGACTGCATAGCATAGTGAATGCCCTTCAGCGCTGGAACATTCACAAGTCCAGCGGCGTCACCCAAAATCAAAAGTCCGTCACCATGCAATCGTTTTGGAATAGAGTGATATCCACCCTCAGGAATGGTTTTAGCTCCCCATTCGAGGCACTCGCCCCCCGAAAGCATAATCTTAAACAGAGGGTGGTTCTTTAGCTTTTGCAGAAGATGGTGAACATCAAGGTGGCTCTGTCTGTAATCGAGGCCCACTACCAAACCGATGGCGACCGTGTCATCTGCCATGGGATACATAAAGCTTCCACCAAAGGCGTCTTCAGGGAGAGGCCATCCCATTGTATGAATAATTTCTTTGGGCGCCCGTTTGACCTTCCAAATTTCCTTCACCCCGAGAGCGTAAATTTGCGGCTGAGTGGAGTTGATGTTTTGCCAATTGAGATAGGCCTGGGTTAGCGGACCGCGTGTTCCTTCGGATAAAACCACAACTTTTGCCGTAATATCCGTAGGGGGGTTATAATTGCCACCTGGATTCCCGTTTCGATCAAGTCCGCTCGGTGTCGTTCGGACTCCTGTGACGCGGTTTTCGGCGACGTAGAGTGCGTCCGCGGGATACCCCGTGAAGATATTTACTCCTGCGTCTTCGGCCCTCTTACCCAACCAACGTACAACTTCGCAAATTGAAGCAATATAGTTTCCGTGATTCTTCATGGTCGGCGGAGTCGGAATGCGAAAATGCGATTGATCTTTTAAGAAAAAAACCTTTTCGCCTTCGACCCGGCGGCGAAATGGAAATTCAGATTCTTTGCGAAGATCTGGGAAGAGAGCTTTAAAACCGGCTGGGTTTATAACTGCACCGGAAAGATTATGGCCACCAAGACTTGAGGCCTTTTCTAAGACGCCAATTTCGATATCGCCGAGACTTCCGCCTTCCGCTTTATCCTTCTTGACGAGGCGAGCCAGTTCGATGGCTCCACTCAATCCGGCTGGCCCAGCGCCGACAAAAACAACATCGAGAGGAACCACATTCTCCCCAGAGGGGACCTCTCGCCGAATTAATTCATTCTCAGCCACATGGGGTTGGTAATTGGCAGGGACAAACTTCATTTGATTTTTAGACATGTCACAGTTCTAAAAAAGGGCCGCCTGCGAATCAATGACTTTCTGCTTCGAGTTCACGAAGAACACGTTTCAAAATTTTGCCGCTGTCCCCCATGGGGAGATCTTTTACAAAACGAATCTCTTTGGGGATCTTGTAACGAGCTAATGATTTTTGACAGTGCATCATGACTTCTTCTGCAGACAGCGGGCTGGCTTGGTCTGTGACGATGTAGGCTCTGCCCACCTCGCCCCACTTCTCATTGGGCACACCGATGACCGCAGCCTCTCGAATTTGAGGGTGGGCGCGAAGGACCTGCTCGATCTCCGCCGGATATACATTTTCTCCGCCGCTAATATACATATCCTTCTTGCGCCCCACGACGTAAAAATATCCCTCTGCGTCACGCCTGACCAGGTCTCCTGTATGTAGCCAGCCATCTCGAATGGTTTCCGCGGTGGCTTGTGCATGTCTCCAATAGCCAGGCATGCACGTAGGGCCTCGCAAGA
>JAPKGD010000087.1 GCA_026648125.1 Bdellovibrionales bacterium
CCACAGCTTCCTGAGCTTTACTTCTTCATGGCCATAAAATATTCCTCTGGGGCCTAAATCTAAAGAATTGGGTAAGAACCTGGGAGTAAGCTCATGATCGGCCACACGGGGATTTCTTTAATGCGGCGATGGCTCTGTATGCTTTTGAGCGTTCAACTCTCTTTGGTCTCTGCTCCGGCCGCATTTGCTGCCGCACCAGGAGAAGTTGGCCTCCCGGCCGCTTCCGATGCGATAAGGGTTACCGTCATTGGTGACTCTCTAATTCAAGAAACCAAGCTGGGCGGAACGGTTCAGGTTGAATTTTCGAATGTAGCACTTGAAGATCTTGGAAAATTGGATGTTCGAACGGCCGATGGAAAAGTGGCTTTTGCACTTGATCATCTTCCCAAAATTGAAGTGACCGTTTTTGTCCCGAAGGAACTCAGCGACGCCGAAAGAGATCATTTTCTCATGAGCGTTGAGACGGAGCTAAATTCTCGATATAAAAATCCTGTATTTCGTGTAAGAGAGCTTTTGGTTCCTACTCAAGAAATGATTCAAGAGGTGAATCAAAGCGAACGCCCCTCGCCGCAAATTTCAGAACAAGAATGGAGCCAGGCCAAGGCCTCCACGGTTTCTATGTTGAGTCAGTGGCGGCAAAAGTCCAAAGACTTTGCGCGCAAGCTAAAGAACAGTCGCTTTAGCTCTCGCGCACGGGATTTAACCGTAGGAGCAATGATCGGTGTTGGAAAATCAATTGGCAGTATAAGTTACTGGGTGAGCGTGACCGGCCTTAATGTTTATGGTTTGGCTCAAGCCGCGATGTCCATAGGACTGGATACCATCTTTCACGTCTTTCCCCGGCAAATTAATCAATGGAAAGCCAATCACGAGATTCCTTGGCTTAAAAATTCAAGTTTGGTCCAGATCTATAATAAATCACCGATGATCAAAACTTTGATTTTTAACCAAGCTCTACATTTTACTGTGACCTATGGCTTTCGCATGCTCAGTCATCTGGATGATCCTGAAAAGGTCTCAAGTCCAAATAGTGTCGAATTTTTAAGTCTCTTTGGTGGAATGGCAGCCATTGGAACCCCAATTGGGGCCGCCGGCGATATGGGCGTTCGAACGTTAGCAAGAAAGGGCTATATCTCAGGTCGAACCGAGCATTACATCTTCAATCTCTTTGGCTTAGAAATGCAAATCAATGGGCTCTTGTTTGGAAGTGGTCGTATCGAATGGTTGCCTATAGGACTGGGAGTTGAATGGGGCGGAAAAGTGGTTGGTTGGATGCTCGGTAAAATTCTTCCTGCCAAAAAGAACCGCCTAGTCATTGTCCATCCCGCAATTGCTCAAGCTCGCAAGAGCGATGCTTTATACCTTATGGGCATGGAAGAAGTGATTCCCGCAAAAACACTTGAAAACGCTCAGATGGCAGATTATTTGCGCGGTCATTATAAACTAAACTGCGAATCCTATCTCAACTAGCGTATCCACGGACGAAATCGAACCATAGATGCGAGTTTTGCCCACCGTTTGCTCTGTTGGTAAAATTCTTTGTACTGTGGAAAAGTCTGTAGAAAATTAGTGTTTCTCCGACGATCATACTCATCAAACATTCTATAGAAATCGATCTGGCGAAGAATTCTTTCCTTTCGATCCAAAGTCTCAGATTTCATTGCCGTTAAAACTCGATCAACTCTCAAGATTTCCCAAACAGAAAATTCACCGGGCTTACCTCTTGTTGAGTTCATAAAACGAATGGATTCCTCAACATATTTAGAAAATGAATCGGGAAGTATTTGAACCGCCATAAACTGAGGGTTGTGCAACAGAGGGGCATCCACCACGATCGTATGCTTTGGAAAGCGAACCTTAAGAGAGTGGATCCACCTTAAAAGGGATTCCATGCCCAAAAGGCTCAGCGCATTTACCGTCATCATAAATGAAACGGTGATTGGCCATTCCACCCGAGCAAGTACCCTCTCTACATTCTCCACATAGGCATCATAATCCAATCCATAGCGAATATATTCAGCTTGTTCACCGACGGTGTCGATACTGGTATAGAGCGTGAAATTCTTGATTCGGCCAGGTAAGCGATTGACTCGATCAATCAGACGATCAACCAACGCTGGTGCCACGCCCATGTTTGAGTTCACTGCAAAGTTAAGGTGCAAATTTGTCGATTCTGCTAATGAATCAAAAACTCTCCAGGTGTGTGGACTCAAAAGAGGCTCGCCTCCAGTAATACGGAAATCATGCAAAGATGGATTCAGCTTTGGCCACCATTTCCAAAAAGCTTCAATATAGGGATTCACTTCATTTTTGGGGAGTGGGAGTCGACTTTCTCTTTTGAGAACATTCGGATTTCCGCTTTGATCGCGGATTGGATACCACCCAAATTTGAGCGCCTCTTCCATCCATTTGCTGGAGAACTGAGGGCTGCAGTACATGCACATAAAATTACAGGAACTTTCAAAAGACACCTCTAAGCTCGTCGGCAGGATGTCTTCTTCGGCACCAGCCTCAACAACTGAATCAAAATAAGGTTCAGCCCAAGAGGTCGCGCTCTTATAATGCCGATCGCTCAGTCGCCCCATATCTTCAAAGGACCAACAATATTGGCATTCCTTTGGTCGAGAGCCCTGTAACATTTTATAGCGCATAGCTCTTTTGAAATAGGTGTTATGCAAAAATCCAGGATTTGTATCGAGCTCTTTTAGCGAAATTTTGTGCGACTTAACATGATGACAACTTTGAGTGAACCCATTGTGCAGATGCAAGGTCACTTGCAACCACTTTGCTAAACAAAAGGAACCCGATACGGCATTTAAACGATCTCGAATACGTAGTTCCCACCCAGCCGCCGAGTCCTTCATTTGGATTTGCGGTATTTGTGTTTCCTGCTCTTTTTGCAACTCTTCGCCCTCTACAAAGCCTTTGAGCTTCTGTTCTGCCTTAAAAGAGATAAGAAATAAAGACCCCCTCAACGAATTTAATAGGGGCGTAAAAAGCTTTCCTTGGTAGGTATTTCAGTTGGCTCCTCTCGCCATGGCCGTTTTGAAGCGCTCAAGCGTCGTATAAGGCCCATGGGCGTAACGATTCCCAGATATACGATGCTTAGGAGAATCAAATTTAGACCATGAAAGAAATAGGCCAAAAGGACTTTAAGGCCGGTTAATGCCCGGGCTGCTATCCGAGGAAATAACGCCATAAAAAGCCAAATGGGGGTAGCAACCAAAATGGGCGCCCATTGACCACGCCACCAACTGATCAAAAAGAGAAGGATCGCCCCAACCACGAGGCCGCGCCAGACTTCGCTCTTTCTTTGGATTGGGGCTATGCGAATCTCAAATAGCTCCTTAATCAAGTTCAAAGTTGTCTCTCCAGTTCTCTTTTTTGTGAATTTGAGGGTTGTCCGTCTTGGTCACCAGCAGGTCTTCAATAGCCAGAGCATCAATATCCGTGTTTAAAAAACAGGAAATCGCCTGCTGTGGATTCATGACAATAGGCTCGCCCCGCACATTGAAAGACGTATTGATTAAAACCGGAATGCCTGTCTGTCGTTCAAATTCGGAGAGTAGAGCGTGAAGTTTGGCGTTTACCGTCGGGCTCACTGTTTGAATTCGAGCCGACTGATCCACATGAGTGACCGCCGGGAGTTGCTCTGGATGAAGTGACTTCGCCGTAAAAAGCATATAGGGACTTGATTTAGATAGGGCAAAATGGCTCGATGCTCTTTCTTCCATTACGATTGGGGCGAATGGCCGAAATCCCTCCCGAAACTTGATTTTTAAATTCATGGTTTTTTGCATATCCGCTCGTCTCGCATCCCCCAATATAGATCGAGATCCCAACGCTCTGGGACCAAACTCCATTCTCCCTTGAAACCAGCCAATAACTTTTCCGTCGTTGAGCATTGCTGCAACGATCTCATTCATTTTTGCTTCATCTAGCTGATGAAAACGAAGACCCGCCTTTTTCATTTCAAGTTCGACATCTGAGTTTGAAAAACTTGGTCCGAGTAAAGCCCCCTTCATAAAGTCTCTATTTAGACACTTCTTCATGGGCATTTCATAGTGCATATGCCAAGCCGCAAGAGCTGCTCCCAATGCTCCGCCTGCATCACCGGCAGCGGGCTGTATAAAAATCTCTTCAAAGAGCTCTCTCTCAAGAATTCGACCATTGGCCACGCAGTTCAACGCGACACCGCCAGCGAGGCACAGCCGTCGCTTACCCGTTTCTCGCCTCACGGTCTCTGCTAAGCGAACCATAATTTCCTCAGTGACCGACTGTATAGAAGCGGCGAGATCTTTATAAATCTCATCCATGGGGCCTTCAAATGGCCTCGCATCGACTCCAAACAATTCAGAAAATTTTTTTGAAACCATGCGAAGCCCAGTATGAAAGGCAAAATATTTCATATTTAATTTGAAAGTGCCATCATCATGAACATGAATGAGTTCTTTAAGAATGAGATCGCGAAATCGAGGTTTACCAAAAGGGGCAAGGCCCATCAGCTTATATTCACCGCTATTGATTTTAAATCCACAGAACCAAGTGAAAGCGGCATATATCAAACCCAAAGAATGAGGAAAGCGAATCTCCCACAGCGGTTTTAACCGGTTGTCCTCTCCAAGCCAAACCGAAGTCGTTGCATACTCACCTACACCATCGAGACAAAGAACTGCGGCATCGTCGAAGCCTGAGGGATAATAGGCCGCAGCCGCGTGAGACAAGTGGTGGGAACTAAAGAGGATGGGCAGTTGTTTACTCGAGGCCTTATCAATCTTTGCAATTTCTTTTTGAATCTCACCCCTAATATTTAGCTTCCAGTCTAGCCACGACGGAGTGCTAGCCAAAAAAGAGGCTAAACCGAGGGGAGCATTCTCTATTGCCGTTTCAATGAGGCGAGAAAAGGAAAGCCAAGGCTTTTCATAATATACGATAGCTCTCAGGTCTTTGAGTCCAATTCCCCCATCTTTGAGAACGCTCCCGAGCGCAAGGCGAGGAAATCGTTCGTCGGCCTTTTGCCGAGAAAAGCGCTCCTCCTGAGCTGCGGCAACAATTTCACCGTCCCGCAAAAGTGCACATGCGGAATCGTGAAAATAGGCGGAAAGTCCAAGTACATAATCCGGCATAAACTAGAGACGCTCGACAAAGAAATCTTTCATCATTTGCCAAGACCTTCGATCTGCAACTTCATTGTAAGCTGCGCCCTTCTTTGGGTCCATGCCCGCCGTTTTATCGGTAAAACTATGGACCGCACCCCCATATTTTACCAATTGCCAATCGACCTTATTGGTTTTCATTTCGGTCTCAAATGCCGCCAGATCTTGTTCGCTCACATACGGATCATCTGCGCCGTGAAGGGCTAAAATTGAGGTCTTTATTTTCGCTCCTAATTCGGGCTCTGGACTGTCTAAGCCACCGTGAAAGCTTACCACTCCCTTTAGCTTAGCCCCGGCTCTCGCGAGCTCAATCACGCCCGTACCCCCGAAACAATAACCAACTGCTGCGAGCCGCTTTTGATCTACACCTGATGCTTTTGCCAACTGATCAAGAGCTAATGTGAGTCGGCGACGAAAAAGCTTCCTGTCTTTTTTATATTTAGTAGCTTCCGCTCCTGCGGCGTTCGCATCACTTGGTCGCACTCCTTGCCCATAGATGTCGGCGGCAAAGACCACATATCCGAGCTTCGCCAGCTCCCTGCCCTTTTGCTTGGTCTTCTCAGTTAATCCCAACCAATCGTGAACAACAAGAACACCGGGGGCTGTGCGGGAGACTTCACTATTTGAAATTAGCATTCCCTCCAAAGTCGTGCTGCCGTCCTTATAAGTTACAACTTGCTCTTTAATTTCAGCATTCACTACTGCAGCCGCCAAGATGCATAAAATTGAAATGAATAGTTTCACATTGTCCCCCTTTTTGAAGATTAGACATTACGGGTTCCAGCCCAGCGTTGCAAGGCCCTAAAGCGTCTGTAAAAAGACAATGAGAGAGCGCTTTTCGTCAGAGGTTAGGGTTTCTTTTCCATTTCGAGTTAGTATTCCTACATCATGTCCCCTATTACTCAGACCTGGTCGACGGGTATCGAAGTAATAGTCCTTTGATTCCCGCCAATGAGAAGGAACCGCCTCACCTAATGGATATCCATTGCATTCGAAATCAAAATCTTTTTGTTGATCTCTTGGTTCACCCGCCCAGTAGGTTTGAGGTCGCTCACCTTCACTGCTCAAAACCGCACAAAGTGATGGAGCCGAGTTATTGTGAAAATAGGGCCAGCGGGCCCAAATTCCCACAAGAGGAGGCGGAACATAACCTTCGCTAACAACCAAGCGAACCCCATTGCTTTTTGATATAGCTAATTCATTAAGGCGAAGAAGACTCTCCATTCCAGCGCGACGAGTGGAATCTGTTCCGACATTGATGACTGGTGTCTGGGATTTATAAATTACTTTGGTTGTTTTTAGTTTTTCGACAAGACTCATCTGGTCCGCCTCGGGGAGGTCCCAGGCCTTTTGGTATTGTCCATGACATTTTGCACACGCCCTTTGATAAACCACCTGGCCTTGCCTAGCTCGTTCGAGATCAAATCTCTCCGCTGGAAAAAAATCGGTCATGCGTGGTGCTTCAGATGAAAAGACTGCGGTGGTTAGCTCGGTTATTACATTAACGTTTTCTTTTAACCACTGACCAAGTTCTCTAAGATCCGTTCCTCTTCCAATTTCGTTCCACAAAAGATTCGTGACGATAGGATTTCCACTCACCACAGCGCCGTCCGACAGCCATCGATTCTTATATTTTACATTCCACCAAACCGCAGGTTTACTATCAGCTGGCATTGTCGCGAGCACTTCTTCATCTGGGCTGATGGACTTAAAAAAGTCCTTACTCGCATGTTCATCCCGCTTTCTCCTGGCCAATGAAAGGGCGACATGGGCAAGGGAAGTGTCTAAGCCAAGCTGTTCGGGGCGCTTACTCTGAACTGAGCGCATGTTATGTCGCGTTCTTTGATACAAGAGTCTCTCGCCCTCATCCGCGCCGATCGCCATGGCAAAAAATGGAGACGGTAC
>JAPKGD010000088.1 GCA_026648125.1 Bdellovibrionales bacterium
AGATGAGAGATGCAAGTTTAGTTGCCGCGGGAGCTTTGGCATTAGCCAGTATTTATTGGATGAGAAGAAGAAATGAAATCTACCTCAAGCTTTAATTCGCTGGTTAACGTTGAAGACCTTCACCTTTCTTTTGGGCTCCGAATGCATGGGGTGACAAGCCTGCGAAGCCAGTTTGTTAGTTTTATGCGAAATCCTCTCGCTAATTTGCTCCACACTCGAGAGGCCCATCATGTTCTCCGAGGCATCTCCCTTACTGCGAAGCAGGGCGATCGAATTGCGTTAATTGGAAAAAATGGAGAGGGAAAGAGCACTCTTTGTCGTTGCCTGGCAGGGTTTTATAGGCCAACGAAGGGCAAGATTGAGGTGCAGGGTCGAGTGCGATCTATTCTCGATCCTGCAGCAATTATCTATCCCGAGCTGACCGGGCGAGAGAATGCACAGATTCTAGCTGCATTATTGTATCCCGAATTAGGTGAAACGCTCGCGGAGCGAATTGACGAGGCTCTACAGTTCTCTGGTCTTGGAGCATTTTTAGACACTCCGTTTAGATATTATAGTAATGGTATGCAAACTCGCCTTTGCCTCTCGATTGCAACGTGTGCCCCAGCCGATATATTTATTCTTGATGAAGTCTTTGATGGCGCGGATTCCGAATTTCGCGAACGAATTTCTCGGCGAATTATAGATTTGATTTCTCAGTCGGGTGTTGTGTTTTTTGTGAGTCATTCGGAAGCCCAGGTTAGGCGTGTTTGCAATCGGGCGATATTTATAGACTCGGGACGAATACAGGTGGACGGTTCGGTCGACGAAGTCTATCGGGTGTACAATGGATTTATCGAAAACCAGCTCCTCTCGCATTGAAGATAGGGAGTTCTTTGCCCTAAAGGAATTTTTGGGGCGTAAGGGCAAGATGCGATTTCCTGTGGTCTCGGGGTCAATGGAGCCTGTCATTATGACGGGGGAAGTAATTGAGGTCGTTCCCATAGCGAGTCGCCTCAACGCCTTTGACATCATAGTTTTTCATCAAGAGGGCCAGTTAGTGTGTCACATGGTTGTAAAGAGCCAGAGTTCTTTGAGTGACCAACAGGTTTTAACCTCGGGATACCGATATCAGTATTTTGATCTGCCCGTGAAAAAGGACAAAGTATTAGGATATGTAACTTCACATCGAATTTCGTTCTGGCGCCGAGTAAAGTTCACCTGGAGATTTCTTAGAAAAATTTGAATTTTCAAACCAAGAACCAGTTTGATTTAGTCGAGTGAGAAGGATGGCTTGCCATTGGTCCATCCAAGGAAACTCATCGGGGCGGGCCCGATAGACGGCTTTGATCTGTAGCCATTCGGCTTCGAGGTAATCGATATAGATTTGAAATAAAAAGCTCCGCCTGACTGCGAGAAGTATCTCGTTTACATTTGAATTTCGTCCCTCGCAAGGAGTAACGGCCGCAAGCCACCAAATTTCGTAAAGACTCGGAGAGCTTTCAGTCAAAATCTCAATGGGCCATCCTAGATGGTCTATGGATAATTTTTGAGTGAGATCACTGAGATCGATTCGATTCAAATAGGGATTTTTTAAAAATTCTCCAGAAATGAGAGGAGAGAGCTGTTTCAAGAGGAACCGGAGTGTGGAAGCGGGCGATCCATCTCCTCCTGGGTGTAAGCGTAAAAGGGCTCGGCGGACTTTATGTTTGTGATAGGGACTTTTGAGTTGGCCAAGATCTAAATATAGCCAATAGGTCTTTCGGATATCTCTTATAAGTTGAAATGGTATCTGATTTTTATCTATTAGGTTTTGACGCCGATTCCATTCTTCGTCATTAAAAATTTCGAGCTCACCAAGAAATGGGAGCATGCGCTTGAGATTGAAAATTGCTCGCCGAGCGACGGAATAATCCGACCTTTCTGCGGAGTTTCCAAATACAAAAGCTATGTCGAGATCTGAGAAAAGCGGATTAAAACCAACGCCACTTTTGGCGCTTTGTCTGGCCAAGATTCGAAAGGGCTTCTTAAGTTGAGTTTTAACAACTTGACCTATGAGAGGTGTCAACACGTGACAGTAGAATTTAGAAACAGTTCTATTGAATGGAAGGAAGATACCCTTATCCAAGAATTTTCCAATGGGCAGGTAGACATTGGATTTCCAGTCAAACATATGAAACCTCATTCTGCCTGCGGCAGCCGATTAGGCAGACTTTGATATGCCACATCATATTCAACCTCTGCACGACTTATACTAGTCTAGAGGTCCCGGGAAAAAAACTCTTGTTGATTTATTTAGGTGTGGCGAATTGCAATAGGAATGATGAGTCGAATCGCTATTCTCACACCAGATTTAGTGGGGCCTGTTAAAAATGGCGGAGTCGGTACGGCCTTATATTGGCTTGCCTGTCATCTTGCTAAGTATCATCAGGTTACAGTTTTTCTGGCATTGGAAGAATCGATTCCTAGGGAAGAATTTGAATTTTGGAAGGACTTTTACCGCAGTATGGGGATCGAATTAAAAGATCTTCCCCAAAGCGACGATTTGGTTCAGGGTACAAAATTTGGATTAAGGTCCTACCGGGCTTTAATGGCATTGGTACATGGGAATTATGATGTGGCTCATTTTCCTGATTTGGGTGGGCTCGGTCACTTTTCTGCCCTCGCTAGGCATCAGGGCATTGCTCTACATAGAACTTGCGTCTGTGTTCATCTCCATGGTCCAACTCTTTGGCATCGACTTGGGAGTGGGGAGCTTCTTAAGGACGAAAGGGATGTGGAGCTGGGCTTTTTGGAGCGAAGTTCGGTTGAGCATGCCGATCTCGTTCTCAGTCCCAGCGAATATTTGGCAAACTGGACCCAGGAGCAAGGTTGGAATACTCGGCAGGCTATTAAGGTCATCGGTCATGCTCCTATGCTCTGGCAACCGCAAAAAAACTTACATGCCGCCGGCCCTCAATCTGAAATGAGGGAAATTTCCTTTATCGGACGGTTAGAAACTCGAAAGGGACTCATCGAGTTTATTGAGGCGTTAAGCCCCATGGCAACGCCTCGAAGGATAAAATTTATTGGCCGAGACGGACAAGTCCTGGACACAACGGGAAAGAACTTTATTCGGTCGAAGCTCGAAAAACTTCAACATGAGATTGAGATTATCTCTGACTGGGGACACCACGATGTATTGGAATATTTGAACCGCCATCGCCCGCTCGTCGTATTACCTTCTCGTATGGAAAACTCGCCATGCATGGTGACTGAATGTCTTCAGCTTGAGATTCCTTTTTTAGCAAGTCACGTTGGGGGAACAGCAGAGTTGATTTGCGCTGATGACCATGAAGTTTTATTTCCATTTGGTATCGATAATTTGGCGCGGGCGATAGAAGGGGCCCTTGCAAAACCCGAGGGGCCTCTCGTGGCTCGTCCTTCAATGCTTTTAAAAAACGCAGGAGACTCTTGGCTAGAATTTCATAAAGACCTTGAAGAATTGGGCGCTTATGAACACACATCTTTCAACAAGGATTCAAAAGTAGGCCCCGAGAGTCGATCGGTTACGGTTTGCATAGCCACAAAGGGCCGGCCGGAGCTTTTACGTCAGGCTCTCGAGAGTTTGGTCAACCAAACCTATAAAAATTTTGAAGTGATCGTAGCAATAGATAGTGAGGCGACTCCGTCTGAACGAGCCACCGTAGAAGTGATCAACTCATTTCAGAGCCTCCTAAGAATCACCTCGTTTTTCACCGGAAATGTGGGCCCTAACCGGGCCCGAAATCTCGCGGCTGACCGGGCCCAGTCAGAATTTCTCCTCTTTATGGACGATGACAATTTGGCTGAGAAATTCGAGTTGGAGACCTTTTTAAAAGCACAACGTCGTACAGACGCGGATCTGCTTTCTTGCTTTTTTGATCGGCAACAGGATTTTGATTGCAAACTAGAAATGAGACATTCGCGCTGGATTGCCATTGGGCCTTGTATTGGTTTGGCTCCAAAGTACAACGTCTTTGGAGATACAAACTTTTTTGTAAAGAGCGAAAAGTTTGCGCAGAGTGGTGGATTCTCCCCCGAGGTTAGGTTGGGCGAGGACTGGGAGCTTCTCTGGCGTATGCATGATCTAGGCATGAACCATTTGGTGATACCTTTAAGCTTGTTTAGGTACCGCGACCATGGAGGAAATCGATCTCTAGAGTTGATTAAAGATGAATCAAAGAAATTCGATGTTCTTCGGAGCGCTATAAAAAGGTGGCCCGACGGAATAAGAGACCTCGCTATGGTGGGTGCAGAGGGAATTGGTCGATCGAATTCGAGATTGGATGGAGCAGAGCAGGTGAGCCATTCACCCAAAGAGACGACTTTGTGGAGGCTGTGGGACGTAGAACGCTCAAAAGTATTGGCCACCTCGGAATTGACATTAAACAGCTATGCGTTTGGCTGGGTCCTCCACACCAAAGCCGGAGATCCCCAGATGATTTTGCCGGTACCTATTGCATCTACCTCTCATTTGCGGGTGAGAGCTTCTATTTATTCCTCATTCATTGGCTCTTTGCAGGTCTTTGCCGAAGTTGATGGTGCCTTTAATGAGAAATACATGGTGCAAACTGGGCTGTCGGTCGGATGGAATGAGATTTCCCTTGAAATAAAAGGTGATCGTTTTGGAAGTCGGATGAGATTGGATTTTGGCGAGTCCGCGGGAGAATTTCTCCTTCGAGATCTTGAAGTGAGTGCGGTTGGCGAAATTGAGTATGATTGCAAGAAAAGACATATTGAAATTTCTGAAATTGAGGAGCTTTCTCCAGATTCAGATCTAGGATTCCAATTTTCTCGAGATGAATTTGAGGTGGTAGGTGCGGAATTTAAATTATTGGGTAGTTCGTTAGAAATAAATAGTTTCACCTCTGATCCGCAAATAATCTTTTTGCCCTTAGCGATTGAAAGTCAAAATGCCTTCACCATTTTTGAGATAGATTTAGTCGCTGATAATCAAACAAATGGTGATTTTTTCTATCGGTACGAGGGGCAATCTGAATTTCCCCCGGAACAGAGAGTCAGCTTTTCAGTTGAAGCAAAGAGGCAAAAGCTGGAAGTCGCAATATTTCATCGAGGCCCCGTTTTGCAATGGCGCTTAGATCCAGGGTCACATCCTGGACGGTATGAAATTTTTGGGCTGCGAAATAAGGATCAGGCGCGACGAAAAGAATGCAACAGGCGTGATCGATTGCCTAAACGGCCAATGCCGCAAGGTAGAGATAAGTTACCTTATGATAACGAGGCGACGTAATTTAACTGCTGTAGTCTGCTTTAATGTCGATAACTTCGCCACGGGAAATGCTTCTGTGGTGATATCGACTGCGAAAAGGACGTCGGATAAAGACGACCTTCTCTGAAGATTCACCACCAATTGCAATTAGCCAGGATATGATGACGAGTAATGGATTTTGATGCCAGTACGACAACGTAGCTAGGCAGGCGACTAAAATCCGAGGAGTGAAGATAAACCCAAGCCACCAGAGCACGCCACCAAAGGCCACACTCGAAAAAAGAAGTGTGAGCCTTGGGAATAGAGTCACAAAAAAGAGAAAAAACAATCCCCGATGGTCCCAATAGTTCTTATTGGCAAACTCAACATGAGTGAACTGGGACATCAGCGTAACTGCACCCGTTAATGCCAAAAAGGCTAATATAAATTTGAAAAAGAGTTTCATTATGGGATTGAGATCTACCATCTGAATCAAGCCGAGTCGACGGGATAATAATGTGTGTCTCAATTTGAGAGAGGCCTAAGGTCGGGGTCTGGGATGTCCGAATATACATAGGTACTAATACGACCATACGTACATACATATGTATGTAAAACGCGCAGGACGTAGCGGGAAAGGCCCCTTTTTTGGGATTAACTAGGATTGGAAAACTCCTCCGAGTAATTTTAGTCCTCGTGTGCTTTTTTAGCGCGCTCGAGTCTACTGCCCAAGACAATTTTAATTGGTTCTCGTACGAGGGCCGACTCTATGATTCTTCAGGAAGCCCACTAAACTCCAACGCGGTCGATTTTAAAGTTCAGATTTATTCCCATGATTCCAGTTGTTTGCTCTACGAAGAACTTCATACTGGTGTGGACCTTTCATCGATATTCACTTTTGATCAGGGATATTTCTCTCTAAAAGTGGGTGGCGGAGCGCTCACTGGATCCGACCCGGGAATTGGTTTTACAAATGTATTTAAAAACTCCGGCACCCATGTCGGCGGAGGGGCTTGCAACTATACCCCATCTGCTTCAGATGTTCGGCAATTGAGAATTTCAGTGGATGATCTCAATATGGCCGGTGGATATGAGACATTATCTCCGGACTTTGCGATTTTGTCGGCACCGGGTGCACAGAGACTGCAGGGAAAGTCCGCGAGTGACTTTGCAGTTATCACGGCCAATGTGACGCAAGCGAATTTGGAGAGTTTAGTCGGTGGGGGTGATGTCGGAGCTCTCCACAATCACGACAGTCGATACATCAGACTGACGGGATCCGTGTCTGCGGGAGACTCTCTCCAGTTCGACGGCACAAACTGGGTCGCCGTGGCGGGCGGAGTTGGCGCGACGGGAATAACTGGCGCAACGGGCTTGACCGGATCAACAGGAGAGACCGGAGCAACCGGTGAGACCGGCGCCACTGGAGCCACAGGTACAACTGGTACGACGGGGCAGACCGGCACAACAGGTGAGACGGGTGTAACGGGAGCGACTGGAACGACTGGAGAGACCGGAGCGACTGGTGGAACTGGCGCAACGGGTGATACTGGTGCAACGGGTGATACTGGTGCAACGGGTGATACTGGTGCAACGGGTGATACTGGTGCAACGGGTGAGACTGGTGAGACCGGTGCTACGGGTGAGACTGGTGAAACTGGAGCTACTGGTGAAACTGGCGCGACTGGCGCAACGGGTGAGACCGGTGTTACGGGTGAGACCGGTGCTACTGGAGAAACAGGAGCTACCGGAGAGACAGGCGGGCCGAACTGTACGATCTATTGGACTATCGGCCGGGTG
>JAPKGD010000089.1 GCA_026648125.1 Bdellovibrionales bacterium
CAAATTGACTCTCGAGGTTCGCGACTCAAGAAATATTTGTTTATCCCGTATACGTTTCTGCTCGTTCCGGTTCTTGTCGATGCTATTTACCTGAGCGTTTCCAGGAGGAATTTGGCTTATCTAGGCCATGTTCCCTTGTGTTGGGTCACAATGTTTTACATTGGCCAAGCTTATCTGCAAAAGCTTCTAGGCTTTCGCCCAGAGTTTCGCAGCTATGGTGAGCAGCGCTCGGTTAAATAACTCTTCCCCGCCAATGGTCGAAACTAGTTTCTCCCGATCAGTCGTCGGCCCGGACTAGGAAATCCCTTTGCAATCATGCGAAAATAGGGGTCCGAACTGGAGACAGCCATGAAAAACATCATGATTGCAGGGGCCGGTGGTTATATTGGGACGGTCATGGTCGAGCAGTTTCTCGCTGCGGGCCACTCGGTGACTGGTCTCGACCGCTACTATTTCGGGACGGATACATTAGGTACCGAAATCATCAACAATCAAAGGTTCACGCTTTTAAAAAAAGACATTCGTGAGGTGACTTCCGATGACCTGAAGGGCTTTGATGTTGTTATCGATTTGGCGGGCCTCTCGAACGATCCCACTTGTGACTTAAAGCCTAATTTAACCTACAGCATTAACTTTAAGGGCGGAGTAAACCTTGCGGAATCCGCCCAAAAAGCCGGTGTATCAAGATTTATATATTCTTCTTCTTGTTCCGTCTATGGACTTGGTGCCTCAACGTCTTTGACAGAAGCCTCCGAACCCAATCCGCAGTCTTACTATGCCAAAGGAAAGGTCGATGTCGAAAATCGTCTCCGCGAAATTGCTGACGATAAATTTTGTGTGACCTTACTAAGAAATGCCACAGTCTATGGACTTTCCAAGCGGATGCGCTTTGATTTGGTCATTAACATCATGACCTTAAAGGCCTGGAAAGATAAGCGCATCTTCGTACTTGGTGGCGGAAAGCAATGGCGCCCCCTAGTTCATGTCAAAGACGTGGTTAAAGCTTTTGAACTCGCTATGAACGCACCGCAAACGAAAGTAGCAAGTCAGGTTTTTAACGTGGGCTCAAATGAGCAAAATTACCAGGTCTTTCAAATAGCAAATTTAGTTAAGGAGCTTCTTCCTCAAACAGAGGTGATTCAGGTTCCTGACGATCCCGACAAAAGAACTTACAATGTAAATTTCGATAAAATTAAAAAAGAGCTCAATTACCAAGCCGACTTTAATGCACGCGATGGGATTCGAGAGATTATTGAAGCGCTCAATTATGGCGTGCTCGATCCCGAAGATTCTCGTACACGCACAATCGAACACTATAAATTTCTTCTCAAAGTGGAAGACACCATGGCCGAACTGGCAAAGAACGGCCGCATATTTTAAATGAAAGTCGACTTTTACCGCCATCATCTCGGGGAGCGAGAAATCAAGGAGCTTCTTGAAACTCTAGGCTCTGCTTTTCTCACGGCAGGTCCCAAAACCAGCGAATTTGAGCGCCGATTTGCAAACTATCTCAGTGTTCCTAGCGTCGTCGGAGTCACCAGCTGTACGGCGGGTTTATTTCTCGCATTAAAAGCCCTGGGCATCGGCGAAGGTGATGAAGTCATCGTTCCACCAATGACGTTTATTGCGTCTGCAAATGTCGTTTTGCACTGTGGCGCTAAGCCCGTATTCGTAGATGTTGAGTCCGAAAGTGGTCTCCTCGATCTCTGTAAAATTGAAGCCGCTATCACAGAAAACACAAAAGCCATCATGCCCGTTCACCTCTATGGAAATATGGTGGACATGAGAAAGCTCAAACAGCTCGCCGAGCTTCACGGACTAAAGATCATAGAAGATGCAGCCCACGCGACTGAGGCGATTCGCGACGGAATTCGCCCAGGTCAAATTGGCGACTCCGCCGCCTTTAGCTTTTATGCCACCAAGAATCTCACCAGTGGTGAAGGTGGCGCAGTCACAGCTCTCAACGATGAGATCAACCAAAGACTTCGACTTCTCAGACAGCATGGAATGTCAAAATCCGCAGCCGAAAGGTACCACAACAAGTACCAACACTGGGACATGCTTGAACTCGGCTATAAGTTTAATATGTTTGATATTCAGGCGGCCCTGCTATTGCCACAAATTGAGAGCGCTGAGACTCTGCTAAAACGTCGCGAGCAAATATGCCAGCATTATGAAGCCGAGTTTTCGCGGGCGGGAATTGAATTTCCTAAAGTCCCTTCAGGCTGCCGTTCCGCACGTCATCTTTTTACAGTTTGGGCACCTTCGGGACGACGGGACGAGGTACTTAACAGACTCCAAGAAAAGCAGGTGGGAGTCGCGGTCAACTACCGCGCAATTCATCTACTGACCTACTATCAAAATCGATATCAATTTAAGCCTGGGGCATTCCCCGTTGCCGAGTCTATCGGCGATCGAACCCTCACTATCCCACTCTACCCCAAACTCACCGACGCCGAAGTCGAATACGTTACCGCCTCCGTCATCTCCTCCATTTAGGTACCAGGTTGCTTTATGGCCCGCACCGCGCCAAATTTGAACCCTTTCACAGGTTCACGTGATGCACAGCGGGCCAAAAAACAACCTGGTACCTTTAAAGGTGGAAGGATTTCATCAGACGGCTGGAAATGGGGTTATCAATCTGTCGCGACGAAGAAAGTAGAAAGAATTCCTCGTGCACCCCCGCCAAGTCGCCAACCTTAAAAAGCTCCCTTTTCCTTACCATATCTTCTACTGACTCCGATGAGGCGACCATCAAGCCAAAACCATCTGCGGCCAGCAGGCGCTGCAAGCTGGTATCCTGAGTTTCAGCAACCACATGAGCCGTGAGACCACCCAAACGAAAGTGATGATCCACATCGCCCCTTAACTTGCTGTGTACCGTCGGCATTATAAAGGGTTGCCGCTGAATGGATTGAGGAAATCCCCTTTTTAGCGACCTAAACTTCATGGCACCAAAAACGGATACGGGAAGGCGAGCAATTTTACGAGCCACAACCTGAACCTCTCGCGAAGCTTGAGGGGTAAAGTTGGCCATTATCAAGTCAATACGATGGGCACTTAGCTCTCTCAGTAACTCGTCGCCTTTTCCCTCAAGAAACGAAACCGTACAAGGACCAGCCGCATAGGCGGCCTGAGCTAGTCTCAGCGCGAACTGCTTGGGCACACTGTCCAAGGCTCCCAACTGAACATGAATCTGATTGGGAACCAACCGATCGTTTAGTGCCTCAATCATTTCGCCCCCCAAGCGAAAGATCTGTTGAGCATAGGCCAACGCCATTTTTCCATTTTCGGTGAGCAACATTTTCTTGTGGCGCCGTTCAAACAGCTCAAACCCGATAGCCTCTTCAAACTGCTTTAACTGCGCACTGAGCGTTGGCTGCCCCAAGCGAAGTTTTTCGGCAGCCCTGGCAATGCTGCCCTCAGAGGCTATAACCATAAAGTAATAGAGATGATTAAAGTTAACCCAAGAGGTTTGTCCGTTCGATAAAATTTGCACTTAAACTCCATGCTTTTATAAAAACATATTAAATGTTAACACTTATCTAATTTAACAAACTATAGAAGTCTGCGAAATTACTCTTTTATGAATGAGGGGATCTTTTATATGAGCCAACTTTTTCCATTTTGGGGCCACTGGCATCTTTACGCGGGATTTGCGGTCCTAATATTAGCACTCCTAGCCGTCGACTTGGGCCTTTTTCACCGCCAGGCTCGAGAAGTCACGTTCAAAGAGTCTCTGGTGTGGACAGGAGTGTGGATTGGTCTCGCACTTCTGTTTAACTATGGGCTGTACCATTTTTCTCTCTGGAAATTTTCTTCCGACCCGAGCTTTGCGCTTAATTCGGGGATGGAAGCGGCCAAGGCCGCAAAGCAGGTTTCCCTCGAATTCTTGACGGGTTACGTGGTCGAAAAGTCTCTTGCCGTAGATAACTTGTTCGTCTTTGTGGTGGTATTTTCCTATTTTTCAATTCCCTTAAAGTACCAGCACCGCGTTCTTTTTTACGGAATTCTTGGCGCATTGATTTTTAGAGCCATCTTTATTGCGATGGGCTCAGTGCTCATGCAGTACAAAGCCATCGTCTATATTTTTGGCGGCTTTCTCATTTTCACAGGCATCAAAATGGTGGTTGCCGCTGAGAAGAAGATCAACCCCGAGAAGAATCCCCTGGTCCGCCTTCTTGGCCGCATTGTGCCCCTCACACCAGAAAAACACGGCGATCGGTTTTTGGTAAAGATAAACGGTGTTTGGCATGCAACGCCTCTTATGGTGGCCCTCGTATTTTTGGAACTGACCGACATTATTTTTGCGGTTGATTCTGTACCGGCCATTTTTGCTCTGACTAAGGAACCCTTTATAGTCCTCACCTCAAACATCTTCGCTATTTTGGGACTACGGTCCATGTACTTTATGCTCGCTGGGGTGATGGATCGCTTCGAGTATCTCAAATATGGACTCGCTGGTGTCTTAGTTTTTGTCGGGCTCAAGATGGCTTGGCTCAACGAAGCTTTCGGAGGTAAGTTCCCTATCTCATGGTCTTTGGGTATTATTTTCGCTCTCATTGGAGGCTCCATGGCTGTGTCCTGGCGGCTCACCAAGCGGAAAGCCGCAATGAACAGCGGCAATACATAGTTCGCAAAAAGCGAATTATGTGCTATTAATTATCGACTTTCTTAAACTATCGGCATCCCCGATAATGGAGAGCGTAAGAGGAGGACAGACATATGCAATTTGCCAGACGAATTTTCTTTTTTGTGCTGGTTAACGTTTTGGTCATCGCGACCATTTCAATCGTTCTAAACGTTTTGGGCGTTCGCCCTTACCTGGATGCAAATGGAATTAACTACCAGGCATTAATCATTTTCTGTGCGATTTGGGGTATGGGGGGAGCATTCATTTCTCTTCTCATTTCACGCAAAATGGCAAAGTGGATGATGGGGGTAAAGGTCATTGATCCACGCACGACCGAACCAGAGCTTCGTTGGTTGGTGGATCAGGTTCATGAGATGTCCCGAGCGGCGAGATTAAGAGTTATGCCGGAAGTGGGAATTTACGACAGTCCAGATGTAAACGCCTTTGCGACAGGCCCCACGAAGAGCCGCTCTCTTGTGGCCGTCTCGACGGGATTGTTAAGAAGCATGAACCGGGAGGAAGCTCGCGGTGTCATTGGCCATGAAGTCGCTCATATTGCCAATGGTGATATGGTTACCATGACACTGATCCAAGGAGTGGTGAATGCCTTTGTTATGATTCTCGCACGAATCGCGGCATTTGCTTTGAGTCAGAATGTAGAAGAAGAAAAGCGACATATGGTTCAATTTATCGCGACCATTGCCTTTGATATTTTATTCACTTTGCTTGGGTCGATGGTGGTTGCATTCTACTCTCGCCAGAGAGAATTTAGGGCCGACAAAGGTGGCGCTCGGTACGCTGGTACAACAAATATGATCGGGGCCTTACAGGCTTTACAAAGAGTCTACTACCCCCATGCAGAAGAAGCTCCCTCTATGGCAAGCCTTAAGATCTCCGGTCGAAAGCCGGGTGGCTTGATGGCCCTGCTCTCCACGCACCCCCCACTTGAAGCGAGAATCGCGCGCTTAAAGCGCTCTTCACTTGCAGGATAGTTTTTTGCATCTCACAAAAAACAAAAAGCCGGGTCTCAAACCCGGCTTTTATTTTACCAACCGTCCCTATTAAAACTTGGCTGCAAAATCGATCTGGGTACGGCGGTAATCCAAATTCGAAGAACTTAGGAGATAGTGGTAAGCCAAATGGGATGCACCAATTGTAATTCGCTTGGTGAGTCCATACTTTACTTGAAGAGTGATTCCACGTGAATCATTGGGCCCTGCCACGTCACTGTCGGCTAAACCTGCCAATAAGGAATCTCTTTCGGCGTACCGGATGATGGCCATGGCCTTCCAGTCTTTTGGAGCTTTTATCGTTCCCCAGTGAGCTCCAACCGCAAAGGCTTTGTTTGCATCGCTCGCCGCAAAATTAGCCACGGCTTCCGCAGTAAAGCCCAAGGGTCGGCTTGAGAGTTTTAGTTCATAACCAAACACGCCCACGTTAAATTCTTCATCATAGACCGAAGTTGCACCCACAGTTCTAGACGAGTTGCCACCAAAGCCACTGGTTCGGATGGCTGGATGGCCTTCGATGTTAGTCACCGAATACAATCCAAACGCCGCGGTCCAGGGATTCTCGCCCTCCGACTTTTTAAATCCGGCCTGTACCCCAAGGAGTCCCGCATCGGTGGAGTCAGAGACAGCTCCATGAGAAGATCTCTCCGCAATCCACTGGGCCTGTCCCAAAATAAAGAGTTGCCCATTGCTCTTTGAAGTCGACCATCGAGCACCTAAGCCCTCTGGAGTATAATCTTCATCAAAAACCAATTGGTGCCCTGATGGCTGCCACCATAGGTTCTCCATTTTTCCGAGACGAAGTTCGGCTCCATCCCTCGGCTGCCAACGAAAGTAGGCCATATCAACCCAAAAGGCCTTATTGCCACCCGCTTCAGATAGAGTTTGATTGGTTGAAATCGCCGACTCATTGGAATTCTCACCCGTAGCGAAGCGTCCTATCACCGACCATTGTTCATCCAGTTCAGTGGAGAGTCCCAGGCGCAATCGAATACGATCGCGGTATCGATCTGTGGCGTTATCTACCCTAATTTCCTCGTGGCGGTAGCGAAGGTCGCCAGACCAATTGATCTTTGGCAAACCCTCCTCTGCTTTTCCAGCAACCGACATCGCCAATAGTGTGCCCAGAGCTCCCGCTCTCATATTGTTCAAATTCAATTTCATCTTTCCCCTTTAATTTTTTCCTTCTAATGCATTCATCACTAAACGTTTGGAAATGCGGGCCTTAGGCACTTCCATGTCGAACCACCGAGAAACAGTGTCTTCAGTTCCAATCCCATGCATATAATTGTAAACAGCCCGTCTGAGG
>JAPKGD010000009.1 GCA_026648125.1 Bdellovibrionales bacterium
ATTATGTCCAACGCAGCTGAGAAAATTTCAAACTATAGAGTCAATGGCATCAACAAAGTAAAAATCGCCGTCACAGATGTTGATGGAATCATGCGCGGTAAGTATTTGTCCTTAGACAAATTCGAAAGCCTTGCCAACAGCACGGGCGGTTTTTGCGACTGCATCTTTGGCTGGGACGCCAATGATTCGCTTTATGATAACGCCCAGTTTACCGGATGGCATACCGCCTATCCGGATGCGCTTTATCGAATAGATTTAAGTAGTGAACGGATGCTTCCCGATGAAAAGGTTCCATTTTTTATCGCCGACTTTGTGGATAAAGATGGCAAGAGTAGCCATCCTATTTGTCCTCGCAATGTTTTAAAGGGCGTTCTCAAGCGCCTTGAAAAGGCAGGAATGGGCGTGAACCTCGCCTATGAATATGAGTTCTTCGTATTTAATGAAACTCCTTATTCTGTCCGCGAAAAAAATTACCGGGATCTCAAGCCCCTGACTCCGGGCATGTTTGGATATTCAGTCATTCGTAATTCCGTTCAGTCTGATTTATTTCAGGGCATGATGGATTATTTTTCGGCAATGAATGTGGAGATTGAGGGCCTTCATTGCGAAACAGGGCCAGGTGTTCTCGAGGCGGCCATTAAGTATGATTCCGCCCTTAACGCTTGCGACAAGGCGAATATTTTTAAGACCTTTTCAAAAGTCTATTTGCAGAAGCGCGACCTCATGGCCACCTTTATGGCTCGTTGGAATGTGAATTATCCCGGACTTGGCGGTCATATGCACCAGTCCCTCTATGATCTGAAGTCTGGAAAGAATTTGTTCTTTGATAAAGGGGCTAAACATAACATGAGTCCTCTTATGCAAAGCTATGTGGCGGGTCAGCTTAAGTACATGAAGAGCTTTCTCGCTCTCGTCGCGCCCACAATCAATTCCTACACGCGATTAGTTAAGGGATTCTGGGCGCCCACTGCGGTCGCATGGGGCGTGGAAAATCGCACAACGGCTCTTCGGGTAATTCCGGGTTCAGACAAGTCTCAGCGAGTTGAGTTCCGAGTCTCCGCTGCCGATGCGAATCCTTACCTTGCCGCAGCCGCCGTGATTGGAGCGGGTCTTTTAGGCATCGAAGAAAAACTCAAATTATCGGCACCCATCGTCGGTAATGCCTATGAAGTTCAAGACAAGCTGCCTGAGGATCAGCAGCTCCCCAGTCATTTGTCTCAAGCCATATTAAATCTCGAAAAATCAGGCCCCGCGCAAGAGCTCATGGGTAAAGATTTTATCGAGCACTTTTTAACTTCACGGCGGTGGGAAGTTCGAGAGTACGAAAAAGCGGTCACCGATTGGCAACTGCAACGTTATTTTGAAATTATCTAAGAGGTGCATTGTGCAAAAATTTAATTATCCTACGCAGATATATTACGGTCCCGGCAGCGTTAAAGAAATGGCCAACAGCATTGTGCAAATGGGCATTAAAAAAGTGCTGGTGGTTTCCGATAAAACTCTTCTTGAATTAGGCATGGTCGGGCACATAACGGACACATTTCACGCGGCAGGCTTGTCCACGGCTCAGTTTTGCGATGTTCATCCAAACCCCATCGAAGAAGACGTGCTCAATGGGATCCAAGTGTACAAAAAAGGAAAGTGTGAGGCCTTTGTGGCTCTGGGCGGAGGAAGCCCCATGGATGCCGCCAAAGCCATGATGATTTTGGTCGATCATCCAGAACCATTGGCACAATATGACGATACCAAGGGGGGCGACCAATTGATCAAAAAGCCTCTGCCTCCCGTATTTGCCATTCCCACTACGGCGGGAACAGGCAGTGAAGTTGGAAGGTCTTCGGTCATTATCATCAAGGCAACTAATGATAAGACGATATTGTTTCATCCAACGATGATGCCGAAGATTGCCGCACTTGAGCCCGAACTGACTAAAAATCTTCCTGTGTCGGTCACGGTGAACACCGGATTGGATGCGTTTACTCACAACCTTGAGGCCTACTTTGCTCCCGGATTTCATCCTATGGCCGATGGAATTGCTCTACAAGGTATGGCTTTGATCCTGGATAACCTGCCCCTCGTCGTCAAAAATCCGGGGGATCTCGATGCCAGAGGAAAGATGTTAATTGCGGCAGCCATGGGTGCCACGGCTTTTCAAAAGGGACTAGGAATGATTCATTCCATGGCTCATCCTCTCTCCTCGGAGTGCGGACTTCATCATGGATTGGCCAATGCACTGGCGCTTCCAGCTTGTGTTGAGTTTTTAGAGAAGTCAGAGCTCAACCCGGAACAGCGAAAGCGAATCCGGGATGTTTTGAATCTATTTAAAGAACGAAACATGCAGCGTTCAACGTTAGCTGAGACCTGCCGCGATTTTTTTAAGGGCCTTGGCCTCAAGTTTGGACTATCCAATCACGGTGTTAAAAAAGAGGATCTTACAAAGTTAAGCAAAAAGGCGATTTTGGATCCTTGTCACTCGAATAATATGATCAAGGTCACAGAGAGTGATTTTGCGAACTGTTTTGCAAAGGCCTTTTGATGATTGGCATTTTGAATGCTTATCATTTTGATTTTAGTCCTGGTAATTATCAGGAGCACTACAATCAGGATATTAAAGATTTTTTAACTCGCACTTTCTCAGGGGAACCCATTCGAGACTATAAAATTGCGAGAGGGGAGTGGCCGCTCTCTTTTGATGAGTGTCGATTGTGGGTGATTACTGGCAGCTCAAAAGGAGCCTACGATGATGTCCCGTGGATTCATCAATTGGTGCAATGGATTATTGGGGCCCACTCGCGAAAGCGTAAAATTTTAGGGATTTGTTTTGGCCATCAGATCATCGCCCAGGCCTTGGGAGGAAAAGTAGAGAAGAGCGCAAAGGGCTGGGGCGTTGGCGTGCGGTCATTTGAAGTCGTTAATTTAAAGCCATGGATGAAGCCCGCCCAATCAAAGCTTGATTTGATATTTAGTCATCAAGACCAAGTCGTTCAGCTGCCTCCTGGTGCGGACCTGTTAGCCCAAAGTGAATTTTGTACCAATCAAATGTTTCAAATTGGCGAGCATATTTTAACTATGCAAGGTCATCCTGAATTCAGTGTGGAGTTTGCAAAGGGGCGACTTGATGTGCGCCAAGAGCTCATTGGCCGCAAAGTTTATGAAAAGGCTGTGTCGAGTTTGTCACTGGCCCGAGACGATAGAATTCTATCTCAGTGGATCCGAGAATTTGCAAAACTGAAATGAGTAGAGATTATTCTTTCAGTTGTAAGAAACCTGGTTGAGCCAAGAACGATTAGTTTTTCAAGTTCGGAATAAAGAAAACCGAAAGGCTTCAACCTGGATATCTATATCAACCTGAACTGATTTCCCATTCTCGATTTTTTGAATTTTTCGAACTTCAGCTTTTATTGGGAGCAAGTAGCTAGCCCCTTTCCAAGGGCAAGCTTAAAAATGGATGTGTGGAATGTCCCTGGCACTATTGGCAATTTCATCATGCCACCGGCGAGTCAGTCAGTGTGGAGGCATCTAAGCATTTTACCTCGAGTGGAGGAAGTGTACCGCACTATCCGCTAAGAGAAGACGGTGATTCGCTCTTTATCGACCTAACTCAAGAGTCGGAGCGAGTACCGGCTTCCTATAATATGAAGGGCAATTTGGCACGGGAGCCAAAGCGTGAGGCGGGGCCGATTCGTGTTGTTGGTCTTTCAACGACAGCCATGGATAAAGAGCATCCGCGCTTTTCAACCTCTGAGGAATTATTAAAGTCAGCATTGAGTTTAGCGACTCAACGATTAAATGTTGAAACTAAATTCATTGCGCTTTCGGATTTAAAAATACGGCATTGCGAGGGGTTCTATTCGAAATCTGAAAGGGCCTGCACTTGGCCCTGTTCAATCACCAAAATGGACCCCACAGATGAGATGAGCCTTATCTATGAGAATTTAGTACACTGGGCGGATGTAGTTATTGTGTCGAGTCCCATCCGGTGGGGTGGCGCGAGTTCACTGTATTATAAGATAGTTGAGCGATTAAATAGTGTGCAAAATCAAATTACTGTTAATAACAAAGCCCTGATTAGAAATAAGGTTGTAGGTTTGATCATTACCGGGGGGCAAGATAATATTCAGTCCGTCGCGGGACAGATGTTGGCCTTTTTTGGTGAATTGGGTTTTATGGCTCCGCCATTTCCGTATGTGGCGCACTCACTGGGTTGGTCGGCAGAAGACATGGAAAAGAACATGGAATATGTTAGGAATTCTGAGTTCTTGCATGAAGAGTCGTTTAAGTTGGTAGAACGAAGTGTTGAGCTTGCAGGAAAACTTATTTCTTAGACGAAAAGTTACATTTTAAGGGGGCAGAATGAAGTATCCAGAATTGTTTCAACCATTGAAATTAGGCGCAATCACGATTCCAAATCGAATTTTAATGGCCCCTTTAACCAGATGTCGTGCCGGTCTTGAGCACATACCAAATGAGCTTATGGCGACTTACTATTCTCAAAGATCTTCGGCTGGTCTCATTGTGGCTGAAGCCACGATGATAGAAGAGAATAATTCAGCCTTCATTGCTGAGCCTGGAATCTATAGTAAGGAGCAGATCAATGGTTGGCGCATGGTTACGGATGCGGTCCATAAGAAGGGTGGGCATATATTTTTACAGATCTGGCACGGGGGACGAGCCTGTCATCCCGAAATGAACAATGGCCACCATACTGTGGCGCCCTCAGCTATTGCGATTGAGGGAGAAGTTCATACGCTCAATGGAAAAAAGCCTCACGTTCAGCCGCGTGAGATTTCGGATTCTGAAATACCCCGGTACGTCGGTTTATATAAACAAGCGGCATTAAATGCACGAGAAGCAGGCTTTGATGGAGTTGAGGTGCACGGGGCCAATGGGTATTTGATCGATCAGTTTCTGCGCGATGGCTCCAACAAGCGTAAAGGGCCTTATGGTGGAGATATTCCGAACCGAGCACGCTTTTTATTTGAAGTTTTAAATGAAGTAACTAGGGCAATTGGTGCTGATCGCGTTGGGCTTCGGCTCTCTCCACTGAACAGTTACAACAGCATGAAGGACTCGGATCCGGTGGCTCTTACGAAGTACCTAGCAAGTGAGCTCAATAAATATAATCTGGCGTACCTACATATGATGCGTTCGGATTTTTTTGGTCTGCAATCGGCTCCCATCATCGAAACCACTCGTAAGGCCTACAATGGAATTTTGATTGGAAATATGGGTTACACCCCCGAGGAAGCTGCGAGCTCAATTAAGGCCGAAGTGATTCAGGCAGTCGCTTTTGGCCATCACTATGTGAGTAATCCCAATTTGGTGGAGAAAATTAAGAGCGGGGAGCCTCTGGTAGAACCCGATCAGTCGACATACTACACTCCGGGCGAAAAGGGTTATACTGATTACGTTTGATCAGAAGCATAATTAGATCGACCTTTTTTTTAAGTGGAGAAGAGCCCTCGATGAGTGGGTTCTTTTCGGGCAGATTCGATCTTGACGAGCTTTGAACCACCGTCAATGTATGTGCACGAGAGCCTTTAAAGGGCTTCGAGTTCGTCTTTACGGATTTCGAAGACCTTTGCCGGAGTGCCATCTCGGACAATACCAAAGCTAACATTTTCTTCGCCAATATATCGAATCCCGAGTTGTTCTTTCACGCGAATGGCACCGATATTTTGCTTAGGGGTTTTAAAGAGGATTCTTTGAAGGTTGAACCTTTTGAGAAAAATGTTACACGCGAGGCGATAGCTTATTTTTGCAATGCCTCTTCTTCGCATTGCTGGATCCCAAATGTGAGCGTGGAAAATTCCGTAGTCCCCTTCCTCAATGGGAAACAAAGTGTGAAAACCTACGGGCTTATTATTGTAAACGATAATCAGTGCATTGAGTTTTGATTGGGCCAGCCCGTGATTGAGTCTGCACTTTTCTATAAGCGCTGCCTTCATGTCCGATTCCGAGGGTAGCTTTGCGGGATCTACACCAATGGACTCAATAAATCCTGTGGGGGAGTGAAACCAATAGTTGAGAATAAATGGAATGTCGGCTTCAGATAAATCACGTACTAAAATATCTTCTGAGTTCATAGATTTCCACATTTAACCAACAATTTGATATACCGCAACCTGAGCTCGCTCTTAAGGCAAAGCGATCTGCACCTTCACTGCTTTACCTGGGTCATCTTTAGAACCGTCGGGCGGAGAGCCAATCGGGAACGCTTCTTCCGTAGACCATATCGACAAGGCTTTTGGCCGTGTGGAAGGCGAGTCCAATGCCATGGGCGGTGTAGCCACCTGCAAAAAAGACCTGCGGGTCTTCGGGTATTGCACCAACCATCGGCTCACCATCGCGGGCAAAGCCCATGATGCCAGACCAACGGTGCGTGACCTTGGCGTCTTTAAACTGCGGAAGGTGAGTGACGACAAAGTCATGAAGGGCGTCTTGAATGGGCGCGGTGATGTGGTCGGAATAGCCAGTTTCGGTTTCTTTTTCGATTTGTCTAAAGCCGCCAATCAAAAGCTCTCCGCTCGGAATTTGTCTAAAGTAATCCAAATAGAAATTGGCGTAGCAAGGAGCATCCATAAATCGCGGAACGGCTTGCATCATCAAGCATTGCCCGCGTGTGGGGTAAATCTTGTCTTTAAACCACGGGTGCAGCGTTGCCGAATAGGCATTCATGTTGAGAAGAATCATGGGTGCTTCAAATTCGCCGCGGTCAGTTTTAAGAGTCCGCATTCCGTCCTCGCCCTCGCGAATCTGAAAGGCTTCGGTGTTTTCAATTAAATCGGCTTTAACCCGGCTCGCCATTTTTTCGACCAAGGCCACGGGGTTCACCGAAGCATCGTCGAGATATTTTATGCCGCCAACAAAGTTTGTCGCGCCCGTGTGTTTACGGATCTCCAGGGTATCAAAAATCTGCGTGCGGATATCGAGCTTGGCCATGGTTTCCGCCACGTTTTTTAGCTCCGCAAATTCGTTGTCTTGGGCGGCAAGGGAGTAGGCGCCATTTTGTTCAAATTGCAATTCCGTGCCGCTGTCTTGAATGATTTCGTTTTTCAGTAGGCGCAGATTTTCTTGGGCAAAGCGCCAAATCGCAGTGGCCTGTTCAAGGCCATGCTTATTGATCATGCGATTAAAGTGTTCTACCGAGCCACAGGTGATAAAGCCGGCGTTTCTTCCACTTGCGCCGAAGGCGAGTCGTGACCTTTCGATGATGGCAATTTTAAGCGACGGGTCTTCTTTATTAAGCCAATAGGCCGTCGAAAGCCCAGAAATTCCAGCGCCAACGATGATGGCATCGTAGGATTTTTTTTGTCCATTTGCCGAGCGGTCTAACCAATATGAAATACTCATTGTTCCCCCTGAAGATCCAAATACATCTCAACGGCCGTGCAGAGGCACGGCGGTGCTTTGCAGAGCGTGCAATTGTAATTAACGTCACGCCAATACTGTTTATGTTCAGCCACCGGTTTGAAACCAATCTTTTCTAAATATCGAATGGAAGAATTATTTGGACTCTCCTTCCACGCATGACAAACAACACCCTTTGCACCAACCTCGCGTAAAATCAAAAGAGCCTTTTGTGAAAGCTGTTGGCCAAAGCCTTTGCCTTGCGAATTACTGGCAATAAATAGGGATTGAAAATAAGCCGTATCTTTTTGGTCATGCGGCCAAAGTTCCGATTTGAGCGCAACACCTTTACCGTGCTCCCATTGTCCGGGGGGATAACTGATGCGGATTCCACGTACATTGCTCTCGGTGTCTTCGAGAAGTAGAGAGCACATTTGACCGTCTTTTTGTGAACGGCGAAAAATGCTCTTCAGCTCATCGTTAGAATAATAGCCATGACCGATCTCTTTGTCAGTGAAGTCTTTTATGGCTTCCAGGTCGGAGTCCCGGATCGGTCGAATTGTGAACATAACCAAAGAGGCTATTCCACAGGATGAGGGGAGTGCAAAGTTTGCGCATCGCACCACGGGGGGATTGCCGTCCCAACGGCGAATAAACAAGGACTGACGCATGATATTGCGTCCGCAGTCGACTAAGCCACCTCGCCAGACCTTTCCTCATCGAGAGATGATCTCAATCATTGGAATTATTGACATGCCATTTGCCAACGATTGTAAAAGTCGAGCTTATGCCTTAGCTGGGTTGTGGTACGCCATTGCGGTCTTTTTTGAGTTTAGGGGGGGGGCATGCGCAAAATCTTATTTGGGGCTTTTACGTTTGTATTGAGTTTTGGTGCTTTAGCACACGAATCTACGGCGAAGGATGTTAATAGGCTTCGCGCTCTCGTTGATGTTGGAACTAATGGTGGCGACACTTATCTCTTTAAATATGACGTTAAAAAATTTAATTATTCTCGAGCTATAGCAACAGTCCTTGAAGATACGAAAGAGTCTGAGTGTTCGTATGTGGTGGTAAAAAGTCGTCGTGAAATGAAACAAGAAATTGGCTCATTTGCTTCGTTTGCCGAGTCCGACGAAGCTCAAAATATCGTGAAGCGATTAATTTCAAGTGGACATGTAAAAGCGGCGATTGGCTATTATTGGGATGGTGTAAAGGGATATAGCGAGTATTGTTTGCGGGAAGGCATGACTCTTTATTTTTACGATGGTCAGGCCTTATCTGTGGAATATGATTCGACCACTTAACTGGAAAGCACGCCTGAGATAAGGCAATTCAAGCCAAGATTGAAGTCAGAAGTGAACGATTTTTGTTTTCCCCTACCGGGAGGGCTCCGGCCCTAGCCCCCTTCGGGGCTGGCGCGCAAAAATAGCGTCCTGCTATTTTTGTCGAACTCTACGAGTTCTCATCTCGTAGAAAACAAAAATGCCGTCTGATCACTGCGTGACCACGCGGCATTTTTGGCGTCCCCTACGAGATTGGCTCGGACTCCTGTCCTCGCCCCCTCGCAGTCGCTCGGGGCTGACGCTCAAAAATAGCATCCTGCTATTTTTGTCGAACTCTACGAGTTCCGTAGAACCGTAGAACCGTAGAACCATTTTTGGCGTCCCCTGCGAGACGATCTTCGCAACTTTTTACTGTCAGATCGAATTTATTTGCATTACAAGTCAGAATCGAGGGCTGATATTTTGTCAGTGCTAGGCGATTTTTTATGATTGCCGTCACGGTCGCTGCGCGTCTGTGATTTGGCTATCTGCGGCTCGTATACATAAACATCGAGATCGGGCAGGGGACCAAGATGCTTCTCAATAAGTGGCCGAACATCTGACCAATCCAGGCCACCTAAGCCACAGCCAAGTGCGGGCATGGCTATAGATTGAATACCCATATCAGCATACGAATTTGCTAAGTGCTTAAGCCCGTCTTCGATATCTTGAAAAACTGAATCGTTGCGCCAGTCACGTTTAGTCGGGAAATTCAAAATTTGCACAAAATCATCTTCCCACAAATAGGGCTGACCTGGTTTAACCTCGCCTCTATCACATTTAGCTTTATAATCTTCAAACATCATCGGGTGGCGATTTTTAAACTCAAGAGCCACGCCAGCACCCATAACGCCAACACAGTTCACGGTGTTGGTAAGCACCTGTGCTGGTGACTTAAACATATCGCCTTTAACAAATGTGACCACGTTAACTTCCCTTGTTCTCAGGCCGTGTACCAAAGTACCAACCAGTATTGACTGTAACCTTCTTTTTTATACCAAATTCGGCGAGTATCGACAAGACGCGAGATTTGGCATTCTCTGAATAACAAATAATATCATGCATTTGAGTGATGGGTAATTTATTGAGGATCAGCAGCTCGGCCTGTTTCTTTCGCTTAAGTTCTGGGTCTTTACTGTATTTAACCGTGCGGATGGCCGCCACATCGATTTTAGAGAAAATATCAGGCCCACTGAATAGATAAAATTGAGTCTTATGCGAGCGAGCATTTCCGTCGCTAACGATTGCGCCAGGGGTTGACAAAATATCCAGCGAGAATCTTAAGAACAACAGATTTTCATTTTGTAATTGATTGGTGGCTACCATCGGGGTTTTGAAGCCAAGATAGAGCGGTACATAGTCGTGCAGGGGCTTCTGCGATGCTGGTACTATCACAGCGGCTCGGCCAGCCTGTACGTCTTCGTTTGCTAGGTTGTGGTAATTTTGGCCCTGCATAAGATTATAAGATCGCAACTCTTTTACCTGAAGGATAGGGCTCAAATTATCGAGATGGGTCATGTGATTGGCTACCCAGATCTGATATTTTTCATTGATTGTGTGACTCAAAGATTTGTTCATTAATATCCATCTCTAAAAGAGGCCAATAACTACCATATTTCATCCATGGGGATAACCAAATTTGTGGGTTTGACGGGTTCTATCAGACGGGCTATCAAGAGCAAATCCGAAGGGCGGACAAAAAATAGACTCATGGTTATAGACGATCAAATACGCACTATTGAAAATAAACTCACCGCTCTTGAAAAAGAGCGAAGCCGTTTGCTTGGCGAATTAAAGAGCCTACGAGTTGCCCAAGATGAAACATCATCTGTGGTGAAATTAGGTCGGCCAACCCTTATCGGGTCACCCGAATCGAATGAAGAAAAAACGGACCTATTCCTAAAGCTGTTTCGTGGTAGAAAAAATGTTTATCCAAAGCGCTGGGAAAATAATAAAACAGGTAAAAGTGGTTATTCGCCAGTCTGCGAAAATGAATGGGTGAAGCCAATATGTCAAAAGCCGAAAATCAAGTGTGGTGATTGTAGTCATCAGAAATTTATGCCACTAAATGATGTCGCCGTGGGCGCTCATTTGCGTGGGGCTGCAACAATTGGCACCTACGCAATTCGTGAAGACGATACCTGTATATTTTTGGCGTGTGATTTTGATGAGAGTTCCTGGCAAAGCGACCTGTTGGCATTTTCTCAGACAGCACAATTATTGGGAATTGACGTGGCCATGGAGCGATCACGTTCTGGTAAAGGCGGTCATGCGTGGATATTTTTTGCTGAACCTGTACCTGCGCGCCTTGCACGATCTCTCGGGACGCTGATTATTGCAAAGTGTTCTGAGCGTAATATCCGCTTGAGTTTAGAATCGTATGACCGCTTTTTTCCGACGCAAGATTTTTTACCTAGGGGCGGGTTTGGTAATTTAATTGCCTTACCCTTACAAAAAACACCACGAGATAACGGCAATAGTTCCTTTGTAGATGAGGCATTCGAAGTTATCACTGATCAGTGGGCTTATTTGGCATCTGTGCGAAGATTACTAAAATATGAAGTCGAATTGTTGCTGAAGGAGTACCTACCCAAAAACTCAATAAGACGGCCTGATGCTTTTGAGGACGTCGCGTGGATCACTGACAATGAAATTCTTGAGAAGACATCGTTGCCACAAGAACATGACCGCTCACTTGAAGGTAAAAATGTTGAAGTTATATTTGGATCTATGCTTTCTATCCCAATCGAGGGGTTGCCAACCAAGGTAATTGCCAGACTTAAAAAGACATCGAGTTTCGCTAACCCTGAATTTTACAAACTTCAACGAATGCGAATGCAAACATATCCTCATCCACGATTTATTTTTTCAGGTGAGATGCGCCCGGAGCATTTTTTATTGCCAAGGGGTGTTCTCGATAAGGTCACAAAAATTCTGCAGGATGCTGGTGCAAAAGTTGTTATTCGTGATGAGCGGATCGCAAGAAAAAAAGTTGCTGTAGAATTCAATGGATTATTGACGCCTATTCAGGATAAGGCGGTCAAAAAAATTAAAGAATCTGATCTCGGGATTCTCATGGCTCCGCCAGGGGCCGGTAAAACAGTCATGGCGTGTAAGCTTATTTCTGATCGAAAAGTTTCAACCTTAGTTCTTGTTCATCGCCAACCACTACTTGATCAGTGGAAGGAGAGAATTTCTAACTTTTTAAATATTCCCATAAAAGAAATTGGCACCCTGAGTGGTTCAAAAAAGAAAATGACTGGTAAGATCGATGTTGGGATGCTTCAGTCTATCAGTCGGCTCGACGATTTATCTGAGATTGCTGAAAAGTATTCGCAAATTATTATTGATGAATGCCACCATATTCCCGCAACCTCATTCGAGGCCATTCTTAAACAATTGCCAGCGAGATTTGTTGTTGGTCTATCCGCGACTCCGTATCGCAAAGACGGGCTTGAGAAAATTATGTTTTTACAATGTGGCCCGGTCGGCTGCGAGATTCAGCCTAATGAGATTTCAGATTTACCGAAAGAAGTTTCAATATATGAAACTGCGATTGTATTCCCAGAGGAGCTTGGGCGACAGCCACCATATCACGTTTAATCCATCACCTAGTACAAAATGAATCACGTAATCAGCTTATTGCTACGAAAGTTACAGAGGCGCTCGATCAAGATAGATTCCCGCTTTTGATTTCTGATAGAAAAGATCACCTTGAACTGTTGGGCAATATCATTCGCTTGGCGCGACCCGATGTTGAGCAAGTTGTTCTTGAGGGAACATTGACGAATAAACAACGACGAACTGCGCTGGCGCGAATTTCAGAATTACGAGCGAGCAATCAGTCTTTGCTTATAATGGCGACATCATCTTTAATCGGTGAGGGTTTTGATCTGCCCGCACTCGACACACTGATTTTTGCGACACCGCTATCTTTTGAAGGGCGACTGGTACAGTACGCTGGTCGAATTCACCGGGCATCGACTGATAAAGAGTCTGCGAAGATTATTGATTTTGTTGATTCTTACAGTGCGATGTTTTTGAAGATGTACAGAAACCGCATTTCGACTTATAGAAAAATGGGCTATCGCATTTACGAGGATGATCGGCTGATGGGGCCACTCGCTCAGTACAGGTATTCACAAACAAACCTATTATAAACCCCGCAAGTTCTGATTCCTCTGGGGGTCATTTCATAACATATTGAAAAGTCGGCAGAAAAATTTGGCGTGGGCTGCGAGATGATCTTCGCAACTTTCTATTATTATTGTAAGCGGTCCATCCGCCCCAGTCTTGTCAGCCTTCTTTTTTTCGGCAGGATAGCGGGTTTGCCGGGCTGAGTAGTAGCTCGGTCAGCCTCTCGTAATCGTCGGCGGTCGTGGCACCCGGCAGTCGCGTGAAGATCTCTGTGAGCGCATCGAACGGGCTTTTGCCGTTGAGCCTCGCCGTGAGTGCGAGACTGTAGAGCAGCGCCGATGCATTCCCTCAGCAACAAGCCCGGCGCGCTGGGGCGCATGGCCGAGAAACTCAGCAAAGCACGA
>JAPKGD010000090.1 GCA_026648125.1 Bdellovibrionales bacterium
CAATTGGAATGCACTGAGTGCTGGCATCCCCGTTCGAAGTCCCCTAGCCAACCTAAATGGCACTCGTGTAATTGCCGGCCGAAAGGATAAATCAGATCAAATTTTCGCGGTCGTCCTTATAGAAGATCAGTTGTACTACGCTCACTATCCAATGGATGCTGCGAAATACACCTTTGGTCCTTCGAAATTTACGGGCATTTCGGGAACTAAATTTGCTTCGATTGATGAAGTCATGCAACGATTGGTCTACGACAGCACAGGTGAGTTATATCTCGTTCTCTCTCCTGGTATCTCTCCAAACTCGCGCGAATTTCTTGTGCAAAAGCTAAGCACAGGAGCAAAGAGCTTTCCTAAGCGCGAGACCGGCGCCAACGCCGTCACTTTCGATTTTGACACCAACATGAATGATCTCTTCCCCACAATGAACACCGAATCTCGCATGAGCTGGAAAGTTCATCCGTTTCGTGAAGAGGTTGCGCAAGGCGCTCAAAAAACCAGCGCCATTGACCTTGCAAAAAGCCAACTCTTCGCGGAGTTTCGCAAACACCTCTCTGAAGCCGCAGACCCCAAAACTCCGGCAAAACGTAAGATTTTAATTGTACCCACCGAGATCCGCGATTTGGCGATAAAATTTGTCCGCGAGTCCTATCTCATAAAAAGCCAGCGCGATGTAACCGATGGTAGTAATTTTCACCGATACAATCGTCAATTGGGGCTCTACATTTTTGATACAGCAAAAGCTGACCAAGACGCCATTTTTGAAAATTTTGAAATTATAAAATCCCGGCCTGCGGATCAGTCCGTAATAGTCGCAGACATAAAGGATGTCATTGATGTGGGTCAGCCCACTTCGCAGGGATCAACTCCATTTGTTTTGAATATTCCCGAACTCGCCAACGGCGGCGTTTCCGACGACCTTCTCTCTGATGAAGGCGAGTCCCGTCCGGCCATCGAATATCGAAGTGTTACTCCCCACGCGTTCTATCTTCTCGCGACGGGGTCACCCGTTCCGTACGAAGACTTTAGAAAGCAGGCCCCAGATCCAGTTGCAACGACCATTTTGGTGGGCACTCAAGAAGAACTCAAAGCGCTTGAAGAAGCTGCTGAAGTCGAGATGGCTGCTGGAATTGACAAAGCCTTTGAGATTATTGAGCTCCCGTTGCCCACACTCGAATCGAAAACTGAAATGCTGACGAGTCTGATGAACAGAGCGGACGTCAAGGGCCTTGATTTTAAATTTGATTCGTCGCAAATTTCTGACACCCCAGCCACAAGCCAGGATGAGGCACGACGCAAGATCTTTGAGTATGCCGTCACTCGAACCGAGGCGGTTTCCCGACCACGCGGTGAAAATCCGTTTTCGGCATTCATGGAGTTTCAAAAGCTTTTCGCAGAAAAAATTCTAACTGACCCGATCGTGAGACAAACTCGCCTCATTGATAAGAGCTTTGTGGAGCGAGTAGTAACTTTGCAGTTCAACTTGCCCTTGAATTTGGCCGATCTCCCAAGCGACGACCCCCGAAGAATTCTAAGTTCTGATGATGCCGTATTTAGAATGCAGCGAGCTGGCATGCTCGGCGAATTTGCGCTCAAAGCTGAAATCATTCGACTCACTCTTGCGCAGCTAAATCACGATCCCACTCGGGCTATGCCCTCCACCTGGATATGGGCCGGCGAGCCAGGTACTGGAAAGTCAAAGGCATGGCAAGCGCTAGTGAAGATGCTCAACCTCAAGCTTTACAATAGAAATGATCAAGCTGGAAAGCTGAACGCCAATGGCTTCTACCTTGATACTTCCCGAGTCAGTAAAGCAAAAGGGATTCGGGCTGTGGAAGAAGTCATAAACGACCTTAATGACTTTATCGCCTCGCCCAAAGGTTCAACTGGATTCATCTTTATTGATGATCTGCAGTTTGCTGATGACGACCTGGGAAAGGCCATTGTTCAGTGGATTCGATCGTTACAGCAGTCAGAAGGTGGCATTTATCGCTTTCAAAAATCCGATGGGACTCACGCCTCAATTTCGGTCCAGAACTTAACCATCGGTTTAGCAATGAATTTTTCAGACAATAAGGAAATCCTTAAGCAGTTTACCGGTGATGATATCAGCTCACTGATTGGAAAGATCGTGGCCACCGGCAGTCGTTATGGCATAGACAAGTCTTTTGTTGACCGCTTTGGTGGCGTGTACAACTTTGACAAATTTCACGAAAGCGTAAAGGAACCCTCACTGAACGAAGCCATTCTCGAAGCCGCACAAAAGAAGTTGGCGAGAACGGGCCAGTTTGTCATGGTTGATCCGGGCCTAGTACGAATGGCCGCACAGGCTTTTCCAAATTTAGGTGCCCGCCCTTTCCTCTCAAAATCGACGGATGCGATTATTAGCCTTCCAGATCAGGTTCAACTCGGTCGCTCTAAAGTATTTGCTGTTATTCCAAAGACCCAAGAAGAGCTGAAAGCGGAGAAATCGGCCGAAAAGCCCAAGGGCACTGGTGCCTGGAAGGAAGAATCTGGGGAAGTTAAATCCTGGGTTTCTGCCCATTCTCACGTCATTGAGCTGGAGCAAGGTCTCGCAGCTCCTCTAATGTTGACGCGACTGATGATCCCCTCTTTCCGCTCGCCCATCTTAGAGGCGATTGTCTACTCCCTTCAGACAGACCCTAAATTCAAAGCGGATCGACTCTCTAAGGACTACTTTCTGGGCCCACTTCTTTTTGCGGCCTTCGATCACTTAATGCGAGCCGAGACTATTCCCCTGAAAGACCTCGAACTTGAGGAGGCAAAGTTTGGAATCAAATCGACCACTGATCGCGAAGAGTTTCGTAAGCTGATCGACGATCTTTCGCTTGATTCAAGCCCCTTTGTCGTTGCCTTTCCTAACAACGGGGGGCGCCTGAGTTTGTGGGCTGAAATGGGCGTTAATGGAAAAGGCGCAAATCGTGTCGAATCGCGAAAGGACGTCTTACGGACCTATGCCGATCGAATTCATACGGTCCTCCATCGCCATCTCATGCGAATACTCTATGTTCAGGATATGGCCCAGTTAGAAGACACTGAACATTGGCTTCAAAGCCTTCCTGAGAGGATTCCATTTAACTCGGAGAAGCTCGGACGAGATTTGAATGACCTGCTCTTTCAGTTTATGAAGGACTTCCACTCGCAAGATCTTGTGGAGGCAAGCTCCACTTCGGGCCAAGGCCAAATGGAGCCCTACGTAGCGGCCCGCTTCTTCTTTATGGCACTTGATAAAGCAATCTCCCGCTTGCCCTGGGCTGAGCTGGGCCAAAAGATGGTCCAGGCTCTAAAGCTTATTACTCAGGATGGAGTTTTGGGACAGTCTGTTGGCGTACAGAACTTTCTTTTTAATCCTGAAGGCCGCTCCTCCCTATTAAAGCCGACAACGACGAACATGCTTCACGAAATGATTGAGTTTGAAAAGCTCGTTCGAGAAACAGAAGAAAGTGTTCGTAAAGTTCAAAGAGAGCGTTTTGAGTCGAGCTGCGAAGGCTATTTGGCAAAGAGGGGAAGTTAATATGCGAAAGAAATTGCAAAAGCTCTTTACTCTCAGCTTTCTAGCTCCCTTGACGCTCTTTTCTCTGGTTTCTCACGGGGCGGAGGATGACAAAACTCCCGCGGCGCCAAAGTCTGAAAGCGAGCAGATTTGTGAAACAGTTCTAGGCCAGCCTCGAGGGAAGATTGTGGTCCGTCATGATGGACTTTCACACGCTCATGCGGAACTTGGACTGAAGGAAGCCATGGAAGCTCGGGATGCACTTCATAAGTTGGGTGTCCCCACCCCCCCCCATCAGATCATCTTCGCCCCCGAACAGCAGCTCAATATTCTCACGGCAACTGGCGTATTACCCATGCCCCATGCAATTTCTGGTGCTGAAATCTATCGAGCGATTTCTTCTGGCAATTCTCTCGGAGTGCTTGAGTTTGCTTGGCCAGGAGGTCAACCCACATCGTTTAATGGTTGTGCAACTTGTCGTTCCTATTATTCCAACATGACCTCGATGCGGGATAATCGCCCAATTTATCTACACGTGGGTGGTCACAATCACATTTTCATGAAATCTCACCTCATGCGTAAACGCAATATTGACCCTATCGCTGCCAGCGAGGCGTTAGCGAAGGAACTTGAATCGCAATATGAGCGCGAAGGTTTTGAGAAGGTTTCATTGTTCTTTCAATACCTCTACGTCGCAAATGAGCTTCAAGATTATGTCGACGGAACATTTGATGATCCAGAGGAACTCTCGCCCATCGCGAGCGCGATGAAAGAAGTGGAAATCAAGAAGGCAGAGGGCAATTGGAGCTTTTTAAATAAAGACAAAAAGGAGCTCCGTGCCCCTTGGGAAAAAAGTCCTTCCGTTCTTCAATACATGGTGAACAATTTGTCTTCGCGAATTCCGGCGTATAAACGAGAGCTTCTCAAGAAGTTCGAATTGACGAATCGCGTGTATCCCGCTGTCGTTCAGCAGAAATTTGTTCACGAAGGCTGGGCCACCTTCTTAATGATGTTGGGTCAAAAGCATGGCCCTTGGACCACCGATCGCGACGTTTGGGATTTTGCAAGACTAATTCAAGGCGTGGTCGGCCCCCGAATCAAGATTGATCAGCCTTACTCATTTGGTGTGCGAGGATACTACCATCTTTACCAGCGCTTTATGCGTCAGCCACATCTCGCTGGACTAACAGATCTTGCGAAAGACATTCTATTTGTAAAGGAAATCGATAAGCTCGTCGAGACCATGACCGACGCAGATTTTGTTGCACGGGTTGTTGATGACGAGTTTGTGAATACACACGAACTTTCACTGGTTCGCCAAGGAACTCAAGAAGAATTGATTCACGTTTGGCAGGAGCTGGCGGCCAAAGGTGTTCCTGAAGATAAATGGCCAAAAGGCGTGGTGATTTCGCGTAGTGCCGAGCGAATTCGACGCCATATCATTCGAAAAGTAGGAATGAAAAATAACCCCTCGATGGCTGTGGTCAATCCCAACCTTGCCAATCCTTTTCAGCTCAATCTTGAGCACCGCGTGATTGAAGACGCGCCCTTAGAGCCCATCTCTGCGGCTCAGGTCTTTTTTGCGCAAACACAAGTGACGGAGATGCCAGTATCGGCAACCTTTCTCCTGTCAGACCGATGGCTTAAGCCAGGAAGCAAGGCCAAAGCTACAGGAACAGTTCCGGTGAGATTAGAGGTCATTCCCGATGGCCGTATCCGTATCTTTAAGCGAAACACGATTGATCTCTTGGCTAAAGATCCTCAGGAAGAAGAGCTGACGGAACTTTCAGAGGCTCTTCGCGGAGCGATTGAGCTTTATAAGACAGATCAAGGCTTTAGCTTCTCGGACAAAGTCTTAGAAGAGGATCAAAAGCGTTGGGAACAGATGTTTCCTAAGCTGATGGAAGAGGAAATCGCTAAGGCTAATATTAAACCTCTCGAGGGCTTGGTAGATTATGCGCCCACAGCGGCTCGTGCCATCATGCTCTTCTCGCAATTGGTGAAAGCACGTTTCGCCAAGCAAATGGATGCCGCTTTTCAGGGCAAACTCAAACTTAAGTTTGGACCCAAAGGGGTTAAACTTCCATTGATCCCAATGACTCCGCATCTTCAATACGATCGGGAGCATCTTCAGGCGATGGCAGAAAACCAGCCTTTAGCTCCCATGGACACGATCAAGCACCGTTTGTCGTCACTTCAGGTGCCCCATGACGTGGATGACGGCTCATTGATTGGACCCGTTGGAGGCTCCGTCGGGGATCCTGTGCAAATTCCACCGGGCGGCGGCGGCGGTGGCGGCGGATCACAGGAGGGCGATGGAGACAATAGCAACGAAGTGACCATTCCCACTGAACTCTATCGGCGGCTTCTGGCTCTCCATTTTGAGATTCCAAATCCTCGAGAAACAGACGGCGAAGTTCCATTGATGAAGACTATTCGTATGGGCGAGCGCAGAGATCCATCGGAAGAACCTCTTTGGGATAAAATGACTGCAGACGCCTTAGTAAAGGGTCTTGTCGCTCGACGCGCGCGCGGTGAATCCGGCGGTATTGCCAAGGTTAGCTTGGCCGACGTCATTCGTGAGGGCTTTGGTAAACTCGATGAGGACGATTATATCATTCGAAGCAAACGCGAGATTCCAATTCCTTCTTTCGATGCGGTGGTTGTCGTTAACGTGGACCTCACTGGGAGTATGCAAGGACACCGCTTAGAATTGGCTCGAAACTACGTCTACAATGTGAGAGAGCTTTTTAAAGCCATCTACCCCGAAGTTCGATTTCATTATGTGGGATTTGACTCATCAGCGAAAGAGTACTCCGAGAAGGAAATTTGGGAGGCTTACCGAGGAGGAGGAACCTACTATGCACCCCCAGCGAAGCTAACCCGGGAGATCCTCGCGAAATATCCAATGGGGCGTTGGAATCATTATGTTCTCTTTGTCGGCGATGGAGAGCTCTTTGACTTAGAAAAATTTATGGGCGAATTCACCGAGCTCCAAAAAACATTGCAGTATTTCGCCCTTCTCGTTTCTCGAGATGAAGGAGATCCAGACCCTTCGGATTCTGGCGGACTCCGGCAGGCATTGAGAGCCTATAAATCCAAATGGAAGTGGATTGGCGCGACTCAAATCAATGATCAAAATGAAATCTTTAGGGGCTTAGGGGATCTATTCCCCAAAGGTGGACAATTTAAGGACTAACCTATTCGTTTTCGTTCGCTGCTCCTGATTAAGCGCCGCGCAAAGCGGCGCTTTGTTTTGGCATGAGGCTCTCTTACTGGTAATGGTGAACTAATTTCTAAAAACATCTAGGAGGAACTCCATATGCGCAAATCTTTGCTTTTGGGCATCGCTCTCATCGCCATAAGTGCACAGGCTGAGCCCGCAGACCAACTCACGCTGACCATGCCACA
>JAPKGD010000091.1 GCA_026648125.1 Bdellovibrionales bacterium
TAAAAGACCCGACAAAATAAGCTCAAATTCAAGCTCCTCAACCGTCTCACGAATAAATTTGGTCGAATCGAAATTCACACCGAGCTTCAAACCCTCAGGAAGCCCTTTCTGGAGAGCCTCCATTTTGACTTTTATGCCGTCCGCAATTCGAACAGAATTCATTCCTCGCTGCTTGCGAATGCCCATCCCCAAGGCATTTTCTCCCATCACGCGAACTCGGCGACGTACATCGGCAAGACCAAGTTCCACTCTCGCCACGTCTTTAAGCCGAATTGGAGTATAGACCGGCTGCCCTCCACGTTTTGGAATAGCAACCTGACCAAGCTCCTCAACGGAGCGTGCTTCGCCTATGACTCGAATCGTGAATTCCTTTTTGCTATCTTCAAGAAGACCGGCCGGAAGCTCCACGTGCTCCGAGCCAATGGCATTCACAATATCGTCGACAGAGAGGTCAAACTGATCGAGCTTTTTAGGGTCGATCCAAACTCGCACGTTGGGCTCGACGTAGCCGCCTAAAAAAACTTCTCCAACTCCAGGTACCAATTGAAACTGAGGGACCAATTTGTCACGAGCATAAATCATGAGCTCCCGTGGCGAACGATCTCCGCTCAAGCCGACCCACATGATCGGCTGATCCTCTGGATTTGTTTTGCTGACCACCGGCGGATTCAAATTTTTTGGCAGGCGATTTCCAAGCTGAGCCAATTTACTTTGCACTTCTTGGAGTGCGACATTGACATCCCGTGAAAGCTCAAATTCCAGATTTATGCTTCCGGCTCCATAGCGGACCGAGGAGGACATGTCTCGCAGGCCCTCGACACTCATCAGAGCATTTTCAATCACATCAACAACATCACTCTCCATGATCTCTGGAGAGGCGCCTTCGAGTGCGACCGAGACGTTAACGTTGGGGAAGTCCACATCCGGAAGTTCCCCAATTCCTGAATAGCGAAAGGAGATGAGACCAAAAAGAATCAAAGATGCCATCAGCATCCAAGCAAACACAGGTCGTTCAATAGAAGTCTTGGTGATACTCATTTAAAGCCCTACACCGATTGCAAGTTGTATCAATTGGCCGCTCCATGCTTCAGAACTCTTTGAGACCGCCAGCAAACGAGAATAAGTTGCAGTGACATCTATGGGAACCGGGGAATTGGGTTGAAGCCATTTGCCGATTCCCCACCAGAGTCCCGCACTCGCGGAGAGGAGTTGCTTCGATTCGGATGTGTTTACGTCGGATGATCCTCGCTGGAGAAAGACGATGTCCGCAGCGCCTAAGCCAAATTGAGGCGCCCAAAGACGATCACCTCGAATTCGTCCACGATAAAGAGCTTCCAAAGTAATAGGTACGATGTGGAGGACAGCCTTCGGAAGCTGAAGGTGCTCTTTAAAACCATAGCCCACAGCGGCCTGAACTCCCCATTGTCCGTGCCAATGAATAGGCAAATTGAGATATGAAAAGCGAAGAAGAGGAGTACCTTCTCCTAAGTCATAATTTAACGTCGACCGAGGTGTCGAAACATTGAGGTCACCCGCGTTCAGCTGACCGTAGGACATGGCATATCCTCGCGTCGAAGGCTTCTCCGGTCTTTGGATCCCCGACTCATTGGTGAGCATGAGAAGGCGGCTTTCACTGAGGACGTCAGGGCCGCCGCGTGGCTTCACCTTCACCTTAAATCGCTCCTCAGCAAGAGTTGGCAAACACATAAACATAAGCGCGAAAAGAAGTACCTTACTGCGCATAGACCTTCTCCAAATCAACACCCATCAACCGCCTCAGATTGAGGAGTGCCGTTAAATAGGAAAATTGGCTTTCAATGAGCACTTTTTCTGAATCGTATCGGGTTCGCTGAGCATTCAGTACATCTTGGCTCGAGGCCGTGCCTTGTCGATAGGCCGCATTTGCAAGTTGCAAAGCTTCCCTCCCTTGGCCCGCCGCCGTCTCAGCCGCGTTTAAGCGAATGTATTCACTGGAAAGATCTTCGCGGGCGGCCTGGATTTCCTGGCGAATATTTAATCGAGTAATCTCAACTTGTTTCGACTCCGCCTTCAATAGTTCGATGTGACTTCGCCTTTTTGCCAGACTACTCAATCCGCTGAAAATGGGTACCTTGAGACTCAATCCTACGGAATAATACCGAGAGTCCTCCTTAAACCAATCAGGTCGATCCGGAGAAAGGTATCCCACACTGGCTCTAAGATCGAGGGCCGGACGATCAGAAGCAAAATCAAGTGAATTGTCGTAACCCTGCTTTTGCTCCTTAAGTACGGCTGACCTATATTCGGGATTATTTTTAAGTGCCGCTTCCACAGCAGCTTCAAGATCAATGGGAGCCGAAGGCGCAACACTCACCTGCAATTGTCCCTCGAGCGGAGCGCCGCCTTCTGAAAGTCCCAGAAGACGTTTCAGTTCGTCAGAAGCCGCAATTCGATCTCTCTTTAGTTTGACCTTCTCAGACTCAACCAAACTTAAGTTCACAACAGCCTGCAGCCGATCCATCCGACGGGCTCGTCCAATCTTTTCGTATCTTGAAACGATGTCCGCATAGGATTTTAGAACTTCTGAATGCTCCTCAGCGACCCGGAGGCGGCGCTCGTTCTCTGCCAGTGTATAGTAACCGCTGACGAGAGCCTCCACCGCCTTCTGGCGCACATTGTACCACTCTTGCCGACTGATTTCCTCGGCCAACTTTGTGCTCGCAATTCCGTCCAGAATCAATCCGCCGCGAAACAGCGGCTGAACTAATTGAAGAGACGCATCGTAAGACTCACTCGAATCGGTTTGGCGCAATGAATTCTGATTATCCAATCGAGCCGGATCGTCTTTCATTGTGGCTGTGGCATTTAAGTCAAGGGTTGGAAACAGCGCACGCTCCCGCTGGTCAGTTATAGCCTGATTGGACTTCCACTCGGCCTCGGCCTTCTGAATTTCAGGACTAAATTCCAAACCTCGTTTAACTACGGAAGACAAGGTCAACACGTCAGCATGTAAACCGCTCGACAGACTCAGCCCGAGAAAGAAAAGGAGGTTTCGTCTCACTCGCGAACCTTTTTAGCTCGAACCGAACTCATTCGACCGTTGACCGGGAATTTTCCATTGAGTTCTCCAGTACGAATGGTGCCTACAAAATCTCGGTTGGCATCATTGCCGGAACGCCCGCCAGGAATGGGCCCGAGGAGCAGCACCACCGCTCCCGTTTTTGAATCGTATCGACCCGATAGAACTTCGCCGAGATTCATATACGTCTTAGTTGGATCTTTGTCGTAAATAAACACAGCACCATTGATGGTGGGAACTTCAATCACTTCATCTGTGGGAGGAATACGACGGAGCTCACGTCCTTCACGAAGCTCTACGGTCATGCCATAATTAGAACCTTCGGGTCCGGTCCAGATGCCGACATAACGACCTAGGATGGGCCGTACATTTTCGACATCTTTTTCGACTCGGTCGCGAAATTCCTGCTTTTGCTTTTCCGAAGCTGACTGCTCAGGACCACATCCCATGAGCACTAAGGCAATCCCCAGAAACACGATTTGTCTCATGCCCCCTCCCAAAAATTTTCGCTATCTATACTATGGATAAAATCTCTATTGAACAGCTGCTATCCTGTCAAACAATCCACTCAAGGCCTAAGTGCGTTAAATTCCTAATAAACTTAATCCTTGCACCACGGAAACTGAAAGCATGTAGGCAAAAGCATTAAGGGCAACAAGCTGCATCAGAGCAAACTTCCAACTTCCTGTCTCCTTGCCGACGATGGCTGTCGTGGACGTGCATTGAAGGGCAATCATAAAGAACACGACCAATCCAGCAACCGACGCCAAAGTAAACAGAGGTTCTCCGCTTGAGAGTGTGGCCGTCTGCATTTTTTCAAGCAGTGCGCCCTCGATAGAAGCATCAGGTCCGCCCGTTGTGACATCAAATACCAAAGCCAATGCCGACACAAAGACTTCCCGAGCCGCGAAGGCTGAAATCAGTCCGACACCCACCCGCCAATCCAGGCCCATGGGTTGAAAAATCGGCTCGATGATCTGTCCCACTTGCCCAGCATAACTCTGCTTCACTTGCTCAAAGGTGGACACCTCTCCCTCAACACGAGGAAAATTGGTCGCAAACCAGAGTATGAGCGCCAAAGTAAAAATGACCGGCCCTGCACGCCGTACGTAACTGAGCGTACGATTGAATGCACCATGAATGACGACAGACCAATGAGGCTTTCTATAGAGCGGAAGCTCCAAAATAAAACGTGAAGATCCACTTTTTGCCACTAGTCGATTCAATACACCCGCCGCGACAGCACTGACGACAAAGGAGCCAAGATAGATCACCGCCAACGCCAGACCCGCCATCCAAGCGGGACGCTCAAAAAACACAAATCCCAAGAGCAGAGCATACACAGGGAGCCGCGCTGAGCACGAGAGCAAAGGAATTATGGCTGTGGCGATCCACCGCTCCCGGCTTGAGCGAATGGTCCGCGCTGCCATCACTGCCGGAACTGCGCAGGCATATCCTGAAAGCAGAGGGACAAAGCTTCGCCCAGATAGCCCTAACCAGTCGAGCGGCCGATCCACAATCGCTGCAGCTCTCGCCAGATAACCCGAGTCCTCAAGAACGCCCATAAGAAAGAACAGAATGTAGATTTGTGGCACAAAGACGAGCACTGAGCCGAAGCTCGCCACCATTCCGTCGGCCAAAAAATCTGCGAAGAGCCCCGCACCAAATAAAGTGTGAATCCAGCCGCCGAGCGCGGAGAAAGAATCATCCACCACCCCCATGAGAGGGTCCGCGAGCCAAAATACCGCAGTGAATACTCCCACCATAAGAAAAATAAAAAACACCCCGCCCAAGAGGGGGTGGAGCAGCCATTGATCAAGACGCAAGGTTCGCTCTTGAGGGGTCGTGGCTTTGTCTTTTCGTAACCGAGATGCGGGTTCTGCTGCACTCCAACTCTTAACTAAAGAAGCCATTTGCTGCTGAGTTAAGGGCACCGGAATATCCTTTGACCTTTGCAGGCTCCGAAGCGTGGTCACCAATTCTGCTACCCCCGCACCGGTTCTGCCGTTCACCAAAACCACCGGAACCTGCACTAGCTCTTCGATCTTCTTCAAAGGAACGTTCACGCCGGCTGCAGAAGCGAGATCTGGCATTGTTAAAGCGATGACCATCGGCCAATTCAATTGGCGAATTTTTAACGCCAATGACAAATGTCTTTCGAGCTGGGTGTAATCAACACAAACCACGACCACATCAAAGTGACCCATCTGCTCGTCATGGCGGAGCAGTTTGAGAGTGATCTCCTCTTCGGGACTGTCGGCTTCAAAACCGTAGACTCCGGGAGTGTCCACAACCAGAACCGGTGCACCGTAACGCGCATGGCTCACACCTTTTAGACAATCTACCGACGAGCCCGGATAATTGACGGCACGGTAACGCGAATTCGTCATCCAATTGAACAAGGTGGTTTTGCCCGAATTCGGAGGCCCAACTAAGAGTGCGGAGGACAGTTTTGCACCTGAATGCATGCTGCATCTCCTTCGCGAAGGGCCAAAGTTGTTCCAGAATAACGAATAATGAGCGGGCCTCTGAGTGGCGCTCGGCCAATCACTTCGAGAATCACACCCTCATAAACACCAAGGTCCCCTAGCCTTCGGATGAAGGACTCGTCCCCCGTCACTTTGATGACTTGTGCTGGTTTTCCCTTTGGCCACTGGTGAAGACCCATCATTCATCTCTCATAATCGGCGAAAAGCCACCTGACACTTTATTTCACACCCAGACGCTCCAGGTGAAACGCAGTTGAGAATTGGGTTAGAAAATTATGTAAAAACTCCTGAGTACGGGGGTCCCGCTGAGTTCTCATCGACTTTTTGCTCAATATAATGGATTGTGACGCAGTGCTTGATGGGTTGGCGAATGGCCCCCAAGTCATCAAGATGGCGGACTTTTGGAGGGTGGAGATGAAATTCGACAACATGCTTCAGACAATTGGCAATACCCCACTTGTCCGCATCAACCGAGTCACCAATGAATTGGCCTGTAACGTCTACGCAAAATGTGAATTCTTTAACCCTGGTGGTTCCGTTAAAGACCGCATCGGATTTCGCATGGTTGAAGATGCCGAGAAATCGGGCCGAATCAAACCTGGTGACACACTTATCGAGCCCACTTCTGGCAATACCGGAATTGGGATCGCGCTGGCCGGAGCTATCAAAGGATATCGCGTCATTATCACCATGCCGCAAAAGATGAGTCATGAGAAGCAAGTGACACTTGAGGCCCTCGGAGCAGAAATTATTAGAACACCCACCGAAGCTCCTTCACACTCTCCAGAGAGTCACATTGGAGTGGCCATAAAGCTTCAGAAGGAGCTGCCAAACGCTCATATCCTCGATCAATATGCGAACACCAGTAACTGGAAAGCACATTACGAAGGAACCGCAGAAGAAATTCTTCGCGACCTCAATGGCCAAATAGACATGGTGGTCATGACCGCTGGAACGTTTTAGGCAATCAAACTCAAATACATCAAATCTTAATGAATTTATGCGTGAATGCGCGAGACGCCATGCCGGATGGAGGGGTCATGACGATTAGTTCATATAATTGTAGCATCGATACGACGAAAGCACGAAGCCGTCCAGGCGTAAAAGCGGGAACTTATGTGGCTATTTCCGTTGAGGATACAGGCGTCGGCATCAATCCCGATATACGCGCCAGACTATTTAGCCCCTTTTTTTCAACCAAAGAAGAAAAAAAAGGATCTGGCTTAGGCCTTTCAATCGTCCAATCTATTTTAAGAGGACATGGGGGCTTTATTGATGTAGCTAGTAATACCGGTAAAGGTACC
>JAPKGD010000092.1 GCA_026648125.1 Bdellovibrionales bacterium
TCTTTCGAAGTCTAAAGCATTTGGTTTCGACCCTCGAAGAGTGGCAAGCAATGGGAGTACAATTTGTCGCGACCAAGGATAACATCGATTACACCACACCGGCAGGTCGCCTCCTTGCTCAGATTCTCGGCTCACTTGCAGAGTTCGAAAAAAGTCTTCTAATCGAACGGACAATGCTTGGGCTTGAACATGCTAGGCGCTCTGGCAAGACGCTTGGTCGTCCGAAGACCAGAGACGATGTAAAAATTCAAACCCTGCGAAGTCAAGGTTTGAGCTACACGGCGATCCAAAAGCAGCTCGGGATTAGTCGCGGTGCAATTTCCCGGGCAATGCAGGCCGTTCCGAAAACCCCCGAAAAACTGGAGCAAAAAACCAAAGGATTTCAATGGTCGTAATTTTGAAAAAGAGCTGTTCCGGAAACGACCGTTTTCGGAATGCTCCGTCACGAGACTTTTTTGAGAGGGGAAATTAATTTCCCCTCTCCGGATGACATCAAAAACGCCTGCCTCAGATACCAGTACGCAGCGCCCTTCATCTGTTGCGAATCTATCGACCCATTGTCGATAGGCACAGTTATCTTCAGAATCTGATCGACGTGCTTTAAGGAAATGTCTTCAGGCGAGAAGTCGTTATCTTTCAACAATTTTGCAAGTTGCTCATGTCGGAATTTGCGATCTTCAGGGGTCTTTGGCTTTGATGGCTTTGCCCATATTTCGCGGCCCCAATTTTCGATAATGGTCGTAACATCTGAGTTGAGTGTTTCATTTTTTTTGCCTTGATTCATATGTGTCCCCACTTCTGGAGAACTTGTCGGATAACAAGTCACTAAGGTGAAGGCTGACCTAGCTGACTGCTGTCCTAAAGTACAGTTGATTTCGGAGCCGCTCATTTGCTCCTTAGATCACTTACAGTCACCGCATATCTACAGAACAGGTCCAGTTTCATTTCAACAGAAAATCGAGTGTCTCCATTTTCGACAGATGCCTCGGCAATCGAGGTCGAATTTCTTGCAATCCACCTCCACAGAAAATCCTGATGGCCTAGTGCCAGTTTTGGAGAGAATGTGTCGCGATCATAACCAAAGTAGTGATTGTCCGCAGGCAGCTTAATGCGTGGAGTAGGATCTATTTTTTCAAATTTGGTTATCACGTCATAAGGAATGCGGTATGTGTACCGCTGAAACAAAAATTGCATGTCAACGTATCCGCCTTCACGAAAGAATAAAGGCTTCAAGAAACGTGCAGCATAGGTCTTCAACAACAACTGCTCACTACTAACAAAGTTCCGTCGGTCGTAGGCTTCTCGATCTACGACATCTAGTTGGTCTTCATCTAGCGGCTGATCCATATTTTCCGGCTGACTGGCTCCGCTAAATGACTGGCCAGCGTAGTAAAAGAATTCCTTTTTTAAGAATTTCTGGGCCCCTTGCAAATGAGAAATCTTCCAGGCGTTGGCTTCGTCCAAGGGCAAGCCATTTGTGCTAGGCGGACTATAGGTGAACGTCCGCTTTATAGAGACCCGAGGACTGGAGCCGTTGCAAAGAGCGGCTTCAATCTGCTGTAGTTGTGCCGCCTTATTAGCACCAGACTCGATTGCCGATGATATCTGATTGTAAACTGCTTTCGGCAGCAAATGAGGTTGGAGCAATTTGACTGCGGGCCGATCAGTAGATGCCACGCGGACCGGCTCGCTCGCACAGCCGACTGCAATCACCACAAAAGTCAATAGAAGTGGTCCATTACATCTTATCAAGATAGACCTCCATCGCCTCGGATTCACTGTCTTGCACATTGCCATGCACTTTCAGATGTTTTGGCGCAAAACCGGCGGGGCCGCGGACGATCATTTCTTTGTCCGTCGGCAACACCATGACCGTCACAGGATTGTTCTTGCAAAGAATAGTTCGGCTTTGTTTGCCTCTGATTAGAATCGACTCACAGGAAGGAACCACTGAGAGGATCAGATGTCGATTCTCACCACGCGAAATTTTCCCAGCAGCGGGTTTAGACGTAGAAGCGGTTCCATCGACGATCTCAATGCTTTTTCCCGTACCTTTCTCAGGAGGCTGTGACCCATTGAATCGATCTGGCTCGTCGATCATTTGGACGCGGGCTTTTTTCAGGTCGAATTCACATTTGAGCCACACAGTATAGAAGCCTCCCTTGTCCTCGACATACTCATTCAAAGGTTTGCAAACGAGGCCCTCAACCTTTTTCGTACTCGACACCTCTGAGTGAAAGCTTGCGCTTTTTTCAGTCTCAATACTCATACTCTGAATATTGGCAGACCCGTTCACCTGATCGGCGGCAGTTCCCTTAGCCTGGTCGATTGCCGAACGCCTCGCTAAATCAAGTGAAGGTCCACTCCCTGTTGAGACCAAGTGAAGAGTGGAACCTTTGTGCTGGATTCCGTTTTGACGAGTCCATTCCGGCGGGGCCGCGACCGCAGTGGTTGAAAGAATCAGGCACACGAGTGCCATGGTCTTCATATTTACTACCGGCCGACGATTACTTTCCACTGACGAATTGATCCCAATGCTTGTCGACCTTCTCTGCGAACTCGGCGCTGATACCAGCCTTACCTTTGCTTCGGCGAATAGCATCTACAATGGCCGTTTTGAAATCATCCTCTGGCATCTCAACCATGGCGAAGACACGGTACTGTACTGCGACCTGACCATTCTCTTGAGTCGTTGCCACCTTTTCCCAGTATCTCTTGCTAGAGCGAAGACTACTTGTTGTGAGTTTGCTTGCTTCAGCGCCGATGTAGCGAGCCTGAGTGCCACTCATGGCAGTACCTTCTTCTGCATTTTGGAAAATGAAATCGAGACGCTGTTCAATAGCATTTGAGATTGCAGCCTTACCGTTGTTCTCCGCGATTCTAAAGCCAGCTTCAACTCGATCATCTGCCGGCATCGACGTCATCCCCATCGAGTACACCTTACCGCCCTCAATTCGGAATGGCTCCGACTCTTTGAGCCAGCTTGGCCGAGAGGACAGTTCGTCGATTCTTGATAGGACGCGCTCCTCACCGACATTACCCTGAATCTCCGCTATCTTTTTCGAATTGGTGGACGAACAGCCCACAATTGCAGCGATGATCAGCAAAATGATTGTGCAGTTTTGTAAGCCCATAGGTTACTCCTTTTTTAAATCAGTTTTTCTGCTGGTGCTGAACCAAGGTTCCAAGGTCCAACAAAACCAGGTATAGGGAATCCTTCGCTGTGTTAGTTGCGAAGAATTGCTCGCCTTTTTGATAGATCTTTTGCTTGGATTCGGTGCCCAACACTTTCATGAACGGGCCGAGTGAATACAGACCGTTGATCTTGGCAATTCCCTTGAACTTTTCTGTATCCGAGCGTTGAGTTCCGCCTTGAATAAGGTTATCCAACTCAGGGTTACTCTTGTTTTCCTTCGCATCGAGTTCAACTTCGATTCGAACCAGCTTTTCTCCAGCCATTACCAATGCGATGCTTTTGACTTTTTTTGATTTTGCACGGTCGGATGTGAAGGAACAGTTGATCAGTTTATAGCCTTTATCCAGATCCTTTGGCGACTCCGCACAAACATCCTTATACTCGAAAATGACGGATGCCAGTTTGTTTTGGTGAAGCACCTTCAAGTGTTCAGCTTGGTTGAGGTAGTGAATTGATGCGCGCTTGCAGGAACCGGCAATCTGGTCTTTGTTTTGACCGAGCTGAAAATCATAGAAGCCAACCGTCTGAGCACTGGCGATCGACGCACAAAACACAATTGCAACCAAGGTCAATGTTTTCATTTCTTGCTCCCCCCTTTGATGAGATCGCCAATGTCCTCATCTCCGGCAATTTCTTCGATGGTCAGTTTCACCCATCGGCTGAAGATCTTCTTGGTCGGCAGTCCTTCGATTCGTTTGTTTGGTTCTTTGCCCCCTAAAAGGAAGTCGATGCTCACACCAAAATAGCTCGACATTGCGATGAGATGGTTGGGATCAATCTGATGTCTGTCGGGCTTCAAGTATCCGTTGAATGTTGAAAGCGGAACACCACAGGCTTTGGCTGCCTTTCGCGCCGACTGACCTCTCTTTTTCAATAGATCTCGAAGCACCAAGTGCAGTTTATGGTGCATACTACTATATCTTTGACCGCCGACGATGGCTTGGGGAGTCGGGAGCGAGATGCCGCTCACACTGACCAGCATCTCGCTCAGGCCTGACGGCAAGGTCGGCTCAGGAGCATTGCCCCTGGCTTCATCCGTGGCCTTTGTCTTTTGTCCTAATGCTGGACGAGTACGAGATCCCGTCAATCAATGCCCTCCCTCAACGTTCAAAATGGGCGACTCAAACTGAAAGGCCAACGAAGGCTCGTCCAAGACACCCAAGTTCAGTTTCGTCCGCTGGCGGCGGGCTAATAACTGGTAAAGTGACATTTCCGATGCCGCTGATATGCTTGAAGTGTGAAACTGTTTCGAATCAACCCAACAATCCGCGAGGCAAATAAGTATCTTTCCGAGACGGTTGATGATCTTTCGAAGAAGCACGGCGGTGTCTCGAATGAAGACTTCGAGCGCGATCTTGTGGCCGCCACCGGCATCGGCTGGAAGCAGGTTAAGAACTACAAGAATCATCCCAAGCCGCGCGAACGGCTCAAAGACAATGCGGTCGTCTTGAGATTCATCCTTCAGGCTCGCGCACGGGACACCGGCAGGAAAGTCCGCCGGATTGCCACCATGGCGGTTTCGGTCCTTGCCTTCGCCTACGTGGTGTTCTGGTACGCAATGATCCCGAAAAAGACCGAACAGTTTGTCATTCATGAAGTTCCTCCGAATGCGTACAGTTCAGAGGTGGTTGAGACGCGGGTGTTTCTGACTCTGCCGTCCAAGTCTTGGATGTTCCGCCTGGGACCGCTCGAGCACTCGAGCGTGCCGGTGGATAAGTTCACCTGTATGGATAACCAAGGAGGCGGCACAAAGAGTTGTGCATTTCGCGATCCCGACATCCAAGTGACCCTTGTTCTCGACGGCAACATGGTACGGCGATACACGATTGTTGCATTCCGATCGGAAGATATTGCGGAACTGAAGGACCGCTTGGTGGATTTGCTCGGCGAGCGGGTATCTCGGTTCCCTGCCAGCACCAAGCCGTTGGATGAATTGTCGATTGCAGCGGGCAAAGAGTCCGTGCATTTAATGGCCACCGCCGCCGGCCACGACATGCGGCCGATGCTGTCCATAACAGTATCCTTGCAGTAACGATTTCGGAACGCTCCCATTTTCTAAAAATGCCCAGGGTCGGTCCAAAAGGGATAAACTTTTTGGAGTTTTTGGAAACCCGATAAATTTCAATGCTCGTGCGCGACTCGAACCGAGTCGGCAATCTTTAGGGGGAGGAGAAACCCATGCACAAAGCAATGATGAAGGCCATGAGATCCGTGAATGCAGTTCAAGTTTCCACCCAGAGTGGTCCGCCCCCGATTAAGAACATCCCCGTGGAAGTCATTGGAAAATCTGAAAAAACGCTCAGATGTCCGCGGTGGCCGGCGAGAAACTACATTGCAACCGCAAATCTCCGGAACCTATCAAATGGCAAGGAAATTCAAGGATGCGAATTCGTCATCGACACCGGCTGCCACGGTGCGGTCGTTATTCCCGCATTCGTCGCAGACCAAATCGGTCTGGATAATTCAACTCTCATCGATGTACCGACCATGGGAACAGCGGACGGCGCGACGGTTGATGCCCCTACCTACAAGGTACTTCTGATCATCAACGGCATTCCAATACAGACTACTGCAATGGTTTCTGGAACGGCCGGCGAGAAGGCACTGATCGGCGCGGAGCTGCTATCGCTTTTTGATCTGGAGATTCGCGGCGACTCATGTCGCCTGTCTCTGGTCGCCTCGAAGTAGCGCGAATCAAAATTTTCTGAGCATTTTTCTGCGAACCTGGTGATTATTCGATCATGATCCAGGGTAAAGAAATCCGTTTCACCACCTTTATCGACGATTACACCGAATGCGAGGTGTATGCGACGATCGAAAATGGCGATCCTGTCATCCAAACAGTCAACATAGTCGGCGACTGCGTGGTCACCTTTGATGACCTGGATGATGAGGGCAAAGAATTCTTCCTGAGCGAGGCCCGGCGGATCATGGCTGAAAGCCAACGACCGTAACTTGTGCTCACTCAAATACAGTAATCAGTTTGACGGTCTCCTCGGGTTGGAAAAGGCCGGGGGCTGCCCGGATGTCTTTAAGATTGGTGCATTTGGAGCCTCGCACTCACATGTCGACAACTTGGGTCTGAATATTTTTCAGAGATACCTCAACACAATGTATTTACTGACAATATTGACGCTATGCATTGACTTTTGCCGCTCTATGAAATAAGTGCAAACGGTGTCAACTCCAAGCCATGACCTTAACTATATCCATTTGAGGGAGCTTTCCCAGAGAGCTGTAGCACTCAGATTTCTCCGCGCAGAGAACATGCCTTTGATGGCTGGTTTTCTGTATCAGCAATTTCGCAAACCCGGACAAAATCGAATTCCTGAGCCGGCACTTCGGCTGGCGCTATCCCAGCACCTTGAACAACTTGGGGATAAAGGCTTCGTTTTGCCCGAGGGAATGAACGCCAAAGCTTACATCGACCAATGGGTCGACAAAAACTATCTTGGGCGATTCTTCTTGGCAGATGGACGGCCCGCGCCTCGCGGAGAACACGAAACTTGCGCTCGAATACTGCCTTCGGCGCCCTAAGTGGAGGCTCAGCCTGCAGGTTCACAAGTTCTTGGGCGTTCGCTGATCTACTCGTGGCCGCGATCGCGCGTCTTGCCGCGGAGCGCGTTCTCTTCCAAGAACTCGACG
>JAPKGD010000093.1 GCA_026648125.1 Bdellovibrionales bacterium
GAGAATATAAGGTCAAAGCCAATGTTGGTAAACCGCAAGTGAGTTTTAGGGAAACCATTACGAGTGCGGCAAAGGGCGAGGGAGTTTTTGATCGCGAGGTCGCGGGAGACAAACTCTTCGCTCGCGCGGTCGTCGAAATTTCGCCACTTCCTAGAGGTGAGGGTGTTCAATTTGAATCCAAGGTTCAAGTCGCGAAGCCCTTTGTAAAGGAGCTTCTTGAGGCGGCGAAGCAAGGTGCAGTTGAGGCAGCCGAAGTGGGAATGCTGGCAGGATATCCTCTGATTGACTTAAAAATAACTCTAGTTGAGGTCTCCGCGCGCGACAAAGAGTCGACAGAGATGGCATTCAAAGTTGCTTCTTCGTCGGCATTTCGTGAGGCCATGAAAAAGGTTAAGAGCCAACTTCTTGAGCCCATTTTTAAAGTCGAAGCTCTAACACCCGATGAGTTTATGGGTAATGTGATCGCTGACATCAACGCGAGACGAGGGCGTGTTCTACAGATGAACCCCAAAAGTGGTCTCCAGGTCGTCCAAGCTGAAGTGCCGTTGATGAACCTCTTTGGTTACGCCACTGATATTAGATCGTTAAGTCAGGGGCGAGCCTCATTCAGTATGGAATTTATGCAGTATGCAGCGGTTCCGCCAAAGACTGAACAGGAGATCTTGGCCGGCTTAGGGCGAATATAGGGCCAGCGCGGCTCTCAGGGCCTACATGCTTAATTTTTCACCGCTTTTCCTTTGACAAAGCGAAGTTACGCCGAGCATACTGCCCGCCTTGTAACTCCCTATTCTCATGGATCGGGGTCTCAAGTCGCGGTAATGACTAGGAAATTCGCGATACTGGGGCTCGATAGGATGATGAGAAAAGGGTCCTATTTTGTCTTTTGCAGGCAAAATGGGGCTCGTGGGAACGGTAAAAAGTAGGGTGCAGTATGCAGAGTCAAAAGATCCGAATTCGACTGCGAGCGTTTGATCACAAGCTGCTCGACCAATCGACAAAAGAGATTGTTGAAACCGCTCGTAGAACGGGCGCTCGAGTGGCGGGACCAATTCCGCTTCCCACTCGAATTAACAGGTACACCGTGTTGCGCTCGCCTCACGTCGACAAAAAGTCGCGAGAGCAATTTGAGATTCGCACACACAAGCGACTGCTCGATATCCTCGAGCCCACTCAGCAGACAATTGATCAGCTCATGAAGCTGGATCTTTCCGCTGGTGTGCATGTCGATATTAAACTTTCGGGCCTCTAAGGAGTAGTGAGTCATGAGTGAGACGAATGAGACTCAGACCCAAGACGCAAAGTCGGTTCAGTTGAACGGGCTTTTTGCGTTTAAGGTTGGAATGAGCACGATGTATGACGATAAGGGCGAAGCAGTTCCAGTGACGGTCCTTAAGTACGAACCATGGGTTGTTTCTGCGGTCCGCACACCAGAAAAAAATGGGTATGCAGCGGTACAGATCGCTTGCCGACCACAGCGGGCTGCCCGTGCGACAAAGGCAGGAACAGCTGCGATGAAAGCAGCGGGCTTTGAGAACGGGGCGAAGTTAGTTCGTGAAATCCGCCAGACCTTGCCTGAGGGCGTGTCGGTTGGGCAGAACGTTGAGATTGGCAGCCTAAAAAAGGGTGATCAGGTCAAAGTTACGGGCACTAGCCGAGGGCGAGGTTTCTCGGGTGTTGTTCGCCGCTGGAGTTTTGCGGGAGGTCCCGCCACTCACGGATCTGGATTTCATCGAAAGCCGGGTTCGGTCGGAAATCGAACTGAGCCAGGTCGGGTTATGCCAGGAAAGAAGATGGCCGGTCATTACGGGAACGAAGTTGTGACTGTAAAGAACCTCCAGATTCTGGATGTGTTGCCTGAAGAAAATGTAGTTTTGGTGCGAGGTTCGGTGCCAGGGCATCGAAACTCTTTAGTTCAACTGATGAAGGCTTAAAGATTATGGCTAAGGCAGATGTTTTAGGTTGGGATAAAAAGGTAGTTGGTCAGGCGGACCTCGACAGTAAAGTGTTTGAGGCAGACGAGAATCCGGCGATCCTTCACACTTTGGTTCGTTGGCAGTTGGCCGGCCGCAGGCAGGGGACACACAAGGCGAAGGTTAAGGGTGAGGTTGCTGGTTCTGGTAAGAAGCCGTTTAAGCAAAAGGGAACAGGCAATGCACGTCAGGGCTCACTGCGCTCTCCTTTAATGCCTGGTGGAGGCATCACTTTTGGACCTGTACCTCGAGATTATTCTTACTCCCTTCCCAAAAAGGTTCGACAGTTGGGTTTAAGAACAGCACTCTCCAAGCTCAATAGAGATGGAAAGTTATTTGTTGTCGACTCGATGAAGTCGGAAGGTAAGACCAAAGAGCTTGCTGAGCGCCTTAAGAACTTTGGCGTTGAAAAGGCTGTTTTGATTGATCAAAGTGCGGACGCTTTGTTTTCGCGGGCCTCACGAAATTTACCTAAGGTTCGGTATTATTCCGTTGATGGTTTGAATGTTTACGATCTTCTCAAGTATGGAACTTTGGTTTTGACCAAAGAGAGCTTGGGGCGCGTAGTTGAACGGTGTGGAGTTTAGATATGTCGGGTGTAATTAAGCGACCCCTGATTACCGAGAAAAACAGTCAACTGGCTGAGACTGGTGTTTATGTTTTTGAGGTCAATCGGCAGGCGACGAAGGAAGATATTAAAAAGGCCGTTGAAAAGTCTTTTCGAGTGAAAGTTAAGTCGGTGCGAACTTTGGTATGCCGTGGTCGTGCCCGTCGGACTCGATTAGGTATAGGTCCAGTACAGTATTGGAAAAAGGCGTTGGTTCGATTGAACCAAGGTGAAAAGATCGCCTTGTTTGAGGGAGCATAAGTCATGGGAGTAAAGACATTTCGACCAAGAAGTCCTGGCCGCCGTCAAATGACGGGCTACGATTTTTCTGAAGTCACAAAGACGAAACCAGAAAAGTCGCTGACTGCTCCGCTACAGCGTCCAGCAGCACGAAATAATACTGGTATGATTATGGTTCGCCACAAGGGCGGTGGCCATAAGCGTCGGTATCGATTGATTGATTTTAAGCGTCGTCACGACAACGTACCAGCGAAGGTGACGGCAATTGAGTATGATCCTAATCGGACTTGCCGAATTGCCCTTCTTGCTTATGCGAATGGAGCGAAGGCTTATATCATCGCTCCAGTTGGCCTCAAGGTCGGCGACACTGTTATTTCGGGTACAGACGTTGATATCAAGCCGGGGAATACGCTTCCTTTGGCAAATATTCCGGTCGGTACAATTATTCACAACATCGAACTCCGGCCCGGAAAGGGTGGGCAGCTCTGCCGAAGTGCGGGTGCTGAGGCGACCCTTGTTGCGAAGCTTGGTCAATACTGCCAGGTTCGAATGCCTTCGGGAGAGGTACGGCAGATACTTTCAGTTTGCCGAGCTTCGATTGGACAAGTTGGAAATACAGATAACGAGAATATTAGCCTTGGAAAGGCGGGTCGAGCCCGCTGGAGAGGTATTCGTCCCTCGGTTCGTGGTATGGCCATGAATCCGATTGACCACCCACTCGGTGGTGGTGAGGGAGTTGGAAAGGGTCATCATCCGGTGACTCCTTGGGGGCAGCCTTGCAAAGGCTATAAAACCCGCAAGAACAAGCGAACTGACAATATGATCGTTAAGCGTCGTAAATAGGAGTAGAGTGTGGGACGTTCAGTAAAAAAAGGTCCGTTTATTGATCATCACCTGGCCAACAAAGTTGAAAAGGCTCGGGCGACGAACGACAAGAAGGTCATAAAAACTTGGTCACGCCGATCGACCGTTTTACCGGATATGGTTGGATTGACATTTGCGGTTCATAACGGCCGCAAGTTTGTACCGGTTTACATTACGGAAAATATGATTGGTCACAAGTTGGGTGAATTTGCGCCAACTCGTACATTCAATGGCCACGCGGAAAAGAAAGCCGCATCTCCTGGTGCTGCGGCATCTGGCGGAAAGGCATAGTGAGGAATAGGCTATGGAAGTAAAAGCAAGTTTGAGATACGCACGAATCGGAGCCCAAAAGGCGAGACTCGTGGCTGACTTGATTCGAGGCAAAGACGTCAATCAGGCGTTGAAGACTTTGACCTTCTTGGAGAAGAAGGGTGGAGGCTTGTTTAAGAAGCTCCTTGAATCGGCAGTGGCTAATGCTGAAAACAAGAACGTAATTGATGTAGATAATTTGTTTGTAAAGACAGTTTATGTTGATCAAGGCCCAGGGATGAAGAGATTTCGTCCTCGAGCTCAAGGTCGGGCTTTTCAGGTTAAGAAGAAGCTCAGTCATATTAACCTCGTTTTGGATGAGAAATAAGGAAGGATAGAGCGTGGGACAGAAGGTCAATCCAGTCGGTTTACGCGTAGGGGTTATTCGAACCTGGGATTCTCGTTGGTATGCACGAGGAAAACAGTACACAGATTACTTGCATGAAGATCAGAAGCTTCGTCAGTTTGTTCGTGAAAAGCTCAAGCATGCTGGCGTTGCAAAAATCGAGATGGAGCGTGCGGCAAACAAGGTAAAGATCATTATTTCTACGGCGCGCCCTGGTGTTGTGATCGGTAAAAAAGGCACTGGAATTGATGCACTAAAGGCGGATATTCAAAAGCTCACTCCCAATGAGGTATTTGTAAATATTCAGGAAGTTCGAAAGCCTGATCTTGATGCACAGCTTGTTGCAGAGAATATTGCCCTCCAGTTGGAGAAGCGGATTTCTTGGAGACGAGCACTTAAAAAGGCGTTGGCTGCTGCGGTACGTGGCGGAGTTCGTGGAATTAAAATTCGTGTCAGTGGACGTCTTGACGGAGCAGAGATTGCTCGATCGGAATGGTACAACGAAAAGAGCGTTCCACTCCATACACTTCGAGCTGATATTGACTTTGGAACGTCAGAAGCGCTCACGACGTATGGATTGATTGGAGTTAAAGTTTGGATCTATCGCGGTGACGTTTACTCCGCGAAAGAGATGGAGGAGGCAGGCCGTGTTAAGTCCTAAGCGTGTAAAGTGGCGTCGCCAGTTTCGCCCTCGCTTTACTGGATTTGCGACGCGTGGAAATAGTCTTGCGTTTGGCGATTATGGTCTTGTCGCCCTCGAGGCGGGGCGGTTAACCGCTCGGCAACTTGAGGCGGGCCGTATTGCAATAAGCCGATCTGTAAAGCGCGGCGGTAAGATGTGGTTGCGTGTGTTTCCAGATATTCCCGTCACTAAAAAGGCGGCAGAAACAAGAATGGGATCTGGAAAAGGAAGCCCGGAATTGTGGGTGGCGCTGATTAAGCCAGGTCGTGTTTTGTTTGAAATGAATGGTGTTACAAAAGAGCAGGCGGCCGAGGCGTTTCGGCTGGCAGCACACAAGCTTCCATTCAAAACTAAGTTTGTGGTTCGGGAGTAGGATTTATGAAGTTTGGAGAAATTAAAGATTTAACGGTTGAAGAGCTTCGTAAGCGATCACAGCAGCTCCGTGAGGAGCTCTTTGAGACTAAAATGAAGCACTCGTTGGGGCAGATCAATAACCCCATTGAGATTCGGACGAAGCGTCGTGATTTGGCGCGAGTTCTAACCGCAATGAATGCGAAGCTCTCGCAGTAAGGTTGGGAATAAATGGCTAAGAAGACAGAAAACACACAGCCGATGTCAGTTTCGAGCCGAGGGCGACGTAACGAAGTTATTGGCGAAGTTGTAAGCGATAAGATGACAAAGACCATCGCGGTTCGAGTGTATCGTACTGTGCGACACGCAAAATACTCGAAGTTTGTTAAGCGCTCCTCCATTTTCAAGGCTCATGATGAGAAGAATGAAGCCAAGAATGGTGATTTGGTTTTGATTGCGGCAAGTCGACCGCTTAGCAAAACAAAGCGCTGGTCACTTGTGAAGATAATTCAGAAGGTCGGGCAGCAGCCGGAGGCGAATGTATGATTCAAATGCAAACTCGTTTAAGAGTGGCTGATAACTCTGGAGCTCGTGAAGTTCAGTGTTTGAAAGTGCTTGGAGGAACCAAGCGGCGAAGTGCGAACATTGGCGACATTATTGTTGTGTCGGTGAAGGACGCTCTTCCCAACTCCAAAATTAAAAAGGGCGAGGTCGCGAAGGCGGTTATTGTGCGCACAATTCAAAAGTTGCGCCGGCCTGACGGAAGTTACATTCGCTTTGATGATAATTCAGCGGTTCTGATCAATGCCTCTAAAGAGCCAATCGGAACGCGTATTTTTGGGCCAGTTGCGAGAGAGCTGCGTGCTAAGCAGTTCGTAAAGATTGTCTCGCTGGCACCAGAAGTGCTGTAAGCGGAAACGGAGAAGTGTTGTGAAAAGTGAACTACAGGAAAAGTACAAGAAGGAAATTGCCTCGGCGCTGATGAAGCAGCTAGGTGCAAAGAACACAATGCAGGTGCCACGGTTGGAGAAGATCGTCATCAATGCTTGTATTAACGAAGCGGTGCGAAACCCAAAGGTTCTGACGAACGCGGTGGAAGAGATTACCATGATTGCGGGTCAGAAGGCCGTGGTTACCAAGGCCAAGAAGGCAATCTCGAACTTTAAGTTAAGAGAGGGAATGCCAATTGGAACTACAGTAACTTTGCGTCGCGATCGTATGTGGGCATTTCTGGAGAGATTGATTCATCTTTCATTGCCACGGGTACGTGACTTTCGCGGGTTATCTCCCCGTGCATTTGATGGCCGTGGAAACTACAACATGGGCTTGAAGGAGCAGATCATTTTTCCGGAAATTGACTATGACAAAGTGGATTCAGTTCGTGGGATGAACATCACGATCTGCACATCGGCTAAAACGGACAACGATGGGCGT
>JAPKGD010000094.1 GCA_026648125.1 Bdellovibrionales bacterium
TGTAGGTGATGGCATTTCTGTCTCCAAATCTACGAATGGAGGATTTTCATGGGGAGGCTCTGTTATGGCATCGGTTGTGAATGGCGGGGATTTCCTTGATAAACCATGGATGGCTGTTAAACCAGGATCACCCGATAGTATTTATGTTACCTATACTAAGTTTGAATTTGGTGTTACATCAGATATAACAAGAATAGAATTGGTAAAATCGGCTGATGGTGGAGTAACCTGGTCACAACCGGTAAAAATTGTGGAGGGCTCAGAGAGAATCCTGGTAACCAATTCACAGGTAGCTGTTGGACCAACAGGAGAAATCTATGTAGCATGGGAAGAGTTTGATGAGTCCGAAGATCGCAGTATTAAGATTCGTAAGTCTATTGATGATGGAAAGACCTTTAGTACCAAAGTCGAAGTTTCTTCTGTCATTCCTGTGGGAGATTCTTTTTTACTTCAAGGAGGTTTCCGAGCCAATTTTGATCTTCAGGGTCTTGCTGTTGATACCTCTGGTACAGCTACCAATGGCAATGTTTACATCGTTTGGCATGACGGTAGTTTCATCGTCAGAAATCAAAAGGGGAGCTTAGGCTTTCTACGCTCAAAGAAGTAAATAGCTACTGCTACTACGTTGCGGGAGTCGTGGGCGAGATGCTGACTCGGCTTTATGGTGTTGTGCGCCCCGATTTTGCCGCAACTCCATCGATGCTAAAAAACGCCTTGGGATTTGGCCTCTTTTTGCAGAAGGTAAATTTAATTAAAGATCAGAAAAAAGATGAGGCGGAAGGTCGGTTTTTAGTTCCTGATCGTGGCGAGCTTCTCAGCTCACTTCGAGGCGATGCGAAAAGTGCGCTAAAGTACATTTTGGCAATTCCAAAGGACGATCTTGGATATCGTACCTTTTGCGGCTGGTCTCTCTTCTTGGGTCTAGCCTCATTGGCAGCGCCAGGGGGAAAAGTCTCCAGGGAGGCTTTAGAGCCACTTCTTGGCCGTATTAGGGCCCTGGTGGCCGACAATGGCCAGATTGAGCGGGCCTTTGCTATGGCCCTCCCTTGACTCACCTGAGGGGACATGATTTATCTCCGGCCCTATTGTTGGGATATAGCTCAGTTGGTTAGAGCGCTACCTTGACATGGTAGAGGTCCGCGGTTCGAGTCCGCGTATCCCAACCAGATCTACCTATCCATTCGATTCAAGTGAAAATTTGTCGAGCTCGCAGAGGTCCCCGAAATGGGAGAAATGTTAGCTTTGGCGCGAAAGCTGGTGGCAGAGTCGAGGCGTCTCTGACCCCCTTGAGTCATGGTCATTCTTCCTGGCTTTATGTTGGTTGTGTTTTGATAGCGCACAATCAGGACGGCGGGGCTGGAGGGACCGACCGAATAAATCGATCTCAGTTCGATGCGCATTTCATCGCCAAGGGAAGGTGCAGCACCCAGTTGAGCGGTCATGTTTACGACAGTAAATGAAAAGGTTCCTCCGGAGCTGCAAAGGTTCGTGATGGCTCCGGTTAGCACCGAAGAGGATGCCACTGACGTCCAATCTTGGCTTGCGCCCACACGGCGAATCTCAAGATCTTGCCCTCGGTTGTCGCAAGTGCCGTTGACCAAGATATCCTGATTGGGATTGACGGTGCCGTAAGTATAAACGGGCTGGCCAAAGAACTTTGGCGATGGCAGCTGGCTGCTATCAAAGTCAGAGAACTGAGGTTTTGCATTGGTGCAAGCTGCGCCTGACCCCAGAATGAAAACGAGAGCGATTACACGCTTCATACCTTTCTTTTCGGAAGAATCGACTTTCGTCCGTAGGGCTTCGTTTAGAATTGAGCCATGTGAGAATTCAATTTCGAGCAAAAGGTGTGGTTTGATCCGGTTGAAGATCTCAATTTGATACAGTCACGAATGCAAGGGGGGGTGAAATCTGAAGATTGAGTTAAGCCTGCTTTTCTAAAACCTCAGAAACCATTTTTTCTGCGCCTGAAAGGCGGTACCAAAGGCGCTGGGAGAGTAAAAGCGAAATTCCCAAAATCGGGAGAACAAATAAGAATCCACCCACCGCAAACACAATCCAGAGTTTTAAGTTCAACTCAAAAGGCGCTAGGAAAACTGCTGCGCCGATCATGAGAGCAAGTCCAAAGCTCACCATCTGTAATATCAAGAGAACTGTGACCATGCCCATAACACTCATCCGAGCGCCATTTAAAATGTGGAGATATGTCACAAGGGACTTTGCTTTAAGGTCAGAAACAACGTCGCGCTGTCCCTTCTTGACCCAGGCCTTAAACAAAAATCGGAAGATAAAGTACAGAAAGTCCTTCACGCTAATCCTTACGCCCTAAAAGAAAGCCAATAAGAAAAGCAATAAATCCGACGATGCCAATTGCCCACCAGGGATGTTCATGAACTTGTTGATCAAGCTCTTTGCCAAACTCTCCAGCGGCTTTTTGGCCCTTTTTTATGGATGCCTTAGCTTTTTCCATATTCTCATCAAAGAGCTCCGACGCGGCTTGGGTCATATCCCTCTTTACTTTTTCAAATTGTGGCTTCAAATCTTCGATGGCCTTCTTGAGGGTAGCCACGTCGTCAGCCAATGCATTTTTTCCGTTTGAGGACGTCGCATTTTCTAATCGTTTAATGGCTTCATTGATGTTTTGTGGGTTGCTCTTTGCATCTGACATGAAGTCTCCTCGGTGTGGGCAAGTTGACTTCTTTTCGGAATTTCTGCTCTGCATCTTGCCGGCCTTTGGTCGAGGCCGGATAAATGATTGATATTCGCCAGTGATGGCGTAGAAGGTAACACATGGCGAGAAGCTTAGATTTAGCAGTCCTTACGAATGAGCCAGAATCCGCTCGTGATAGCGAATGGGAGCAGGCCTTTTTTCTGGCTCTAGTGGACAGTCGATTCGAACTCGATGACATGGAACCCAAGGTTGGTCCCGACGGATGGCCCTACCTTTTTGCCCGAGTCAGCCCCAAGGCTAAGGAACCTGCTAGTCGTATATTAGACTGGTTGGCAATGAGAGGAATCGGATTAGTCGTTAATGCAAATAAACAAATTCCTGACTACGTCTTTCCCTACGGAATGATTTGGAACTGGAAAGAGCGGGGACAGTTTTTATCAAATGCAAGTGGTGTGAAGTCGGGGTCCGTCGAGTTAAAGGCGGGTCAGGAGATTCTTGCCGGCCCACCTTCTTTTGAGTACCTACCCCGGTATGTCCGGCAAATACTCTTTCAATTTCTCAAAGGTCAGGGTGTTGAAGAGCCAAAAGTATTAATGATTTCTCACGACCAGAAGAATTACGACTTATGCTTTTCTTTGGAATCTTTGGGTTCTCCACCAGCTCATGAACATCGCGGAATTGCCGAGGCACTCGCTTGGTTCTTGCCTCAGCATTACTCTCTGATGCTTGTCAGTGAAAAGGGTTTACCCAATTTCGTGTTTCTCGAAGGGCAAAAATAAAAAGACCTATTCGGTTTCTTCTTCGGCAAACTCGCCAGGTTCAGGTAGTAGATCGACGAGGCACTCACGCCAATAAAGCGGAACATCATCTGAAAATCGAATTCCGATTTCAAATACACCTCGGCCCACATGGTCGGCGCGAGTTATTGTTCCATCGAGATCTAAATTCATTTGAGGTAAATACATGACGACGTGTTGGCCTAAAAGTTCTTTAAGGCTGAGGTTGTCTCTCAGCTCTTTCGGAATCAGGTCCTTTCTCGTCAAGCTCATAAGTAGCCCGCTGGTGGAGGCATCTATTATTTGTCCTGCGCGAGCGAGGACTTTGTAATGTTGAAGCGATGTCAGCTCAGCGACTTCAATTGGGTCTACAGATTTTCTTTGCGCGATTCGCCGTTCTGCATTCTTCATGTAACCCCCTACACCAAACCTATCGGGAGCACCTCGACCAAAGTTAAGGTGAAAATTTGCACAATCCCAGGACGAGATTATCAAATTGAATCACGGCACCAGACAATTGGGACTGAGTAACCCCTTGAATTTCGGGTGAAAATAGCCAACTGTGAGGATCAAGGCGTTGCCAACTGTTTAGTCGAATGAGAGGCAATACGGCGGGTTGGTGGGAGCCCAAAAGTGACTTAAATGTTGCCTCCTTGGCGGCCCAAAGGTGGGCCGGGGAGGGGGCCTCATGAATCTCATTTGCGGTACTCACTCTTTCCGCGACCGATCGAACAACTCGATCATAGACTTCAATATCCAGGCCGATTTGAGTTGGACCTAAATTGAGCGCAAATCCGCCAGCCTCCTGACAATGAGAAATGGATACACTGAGACCGTCCACCTGGATCGGTCTTTCAAGATCCATGACCTTGCCCCGCACATTTTCATCCACGTGGAATGGCTTGAATGGCTCATGCAATTTAAGAGAGTGCAAAATCCCAGCGCGAATTTCATTCCGATACCTTTTCGTGTGAGCCCCCCACTCTTTGCGAATATCAATGATAAGATCAGGAAGGGCCAACTGACCTTTTATCAAATCAAAGATTGAATTCGACATAGTGAGACGGCCAGCTTACGACCTCTCCTTGAGTCAGGCGCATCATACGCTCGAGTGGAATTTTTGCCTTCTCCGCGAGAACAGGCGAGATGCTAATACTTGGGGAAAGAGTTTCCAGTGAATGAGCGATTTTTTCGAGCGTATTAAGCTTCATATAAGGACACTCATTACAGGCACAAGAACCTTCTGCGGGAGCTTCAAAAAGCTTGGCGTCGGGACGTGCTTTCTTCATTTGGTGCAAAATGCCCGGTTCAGTTGCCACAATAAATTCTTTGGCCGGGCTATTTTTAACTTCTTCAAGCAAACGTGAGGTCGAGCCAATCACATGAGCTTCTTTGAGCACGGCATCTTCACACTCTGGATGGGCCAAAACTCGAGCTTCGGGATGCAATGTCTTGAGCTCAAAAATCTTCCGCGCAGAAAAAAGAACGTGAACCTCGCATGCTCCTGGCCATAGTTCCATTGGGCGTCCCGTCTTTTTTGCAAGATACCTTCCCAAATTTTGATCTGGCCCAAAGAGAATCGTTCGCTCTTCAGGAATTGCGCGAATAATTTTCTCCGCATTACTAGAGGTTACAATCACATCTGAGAGGGCCTTTACTGCTGCACTCGAATTAACATAGGTGACACAAATGGCGTCTGGATGCTTCTGTCGCCACTTTCGATACTCTTCAGCTGGGGAGTGGTGGACCAGAGAGCATCCCGCATCAAGATCTGGGACAAGCACGGTCTTTTCTGGGGAGAGGATTTTTACGGTTTCTGCCATGAAGACCACACCCGCCAGTAACACCACCGGGTTTTCAGCCTTTTGGCCCTGTTGCGCCAAATAGAGTGAATCACCAACACAATCTGCGAGATCTTGAATATCACCGTGTTCGTAATAGTGGGCGAGTATGAGGGCGTTGTGCCTTTGCTTTAGCTCTTTGATTTTTGTGATCAAAGTGTTCATGGCGACCTCAAGATGAGGCGCAATTGCCACCTTGTCCAGAGGAATTAAAGCTCTCCGCCCTTTAATACCGTTAAAATGGCTTTAGAGACCGTTTTAAAGGACTCCATGACGCCTTTGCCTTGGCTGGCCATGGCTTCAAAGTCGGGGGCGTTAAAGCGATTGAGAGCCGTTCGCAAATCAGCAACAGGCATTGCATTAGGAAGATCACGCTTATTGTATTGGATAACCAGTGGGATTTCGTTGAGGTTGTAGCCCTGCATTTCGAGATTCTTTTGCAGATTGTCCAGGGCCTGAATGTTCTCTTCCATTCTCTCAGCCTGAGAGTCAGCGACAAAAACAACACCGTCGAGGCCGCGAATTAACGGGCGTCTTAAAGAGTCATAAACCACTTGCCCTGGGACTGTGTAGAGATGAAAACGAGTCTCAAAGCCACGAATTTCACCGACGTTCAGCGGAAGAAAATCAAAAAACAAAGTGCGCTCCACATCAGTGGGTAAAGAAAATAAATCCGTCTTTTCTTGTGAAGCGACTTGGTTGTACACCCATTGCATATTTGTCGTCTTACCGCCCAAAGAGGGGCCGTAGTAAACAATCTTGCAGTGAATTCTCTTGGCCTGGTGGTTAATGAACGACATCTATAGTTGCACCCTGTTTTCTATAGCTCGACCTAAAGTTCTATAATCAATGTAATCGATGTCTCCGCCAATGGGAACACCATGTGCAATTCGGGTAATAGAAACGCCCTGTTCCCGAAGCATCTTAGCCAAGTAAAGAACCGTTGTGTCGCCTTCGAGGTCCGCATCTAGGGCCAAAATCACCTCGCGGATCGGGCTTTCGGTCCCCTGGCTGGTGCGAATCTTCTCCATGAGTTCACGAATCTTAAGCTTTTCAGGAGGGGAAGGACAAGAGGAAGGTTGTACCGCATTGAAATCCATTGTGTCAAAATGTCCTATACATGGCGTAGACCAATTCTTTCTGATTAATGACCCAAACCGCATTCAAACGTTGAGAAAATTATTTAGAATGGCTAGCGGGGCATCTGGGTTCTGCCCAGTGTGTTTAGCCCAAGACAGGATTGTTTAATGGGCGTATGGAAAAAATTAAACGCAGTATTCAAAAGGCTTTTTCAAAAGCGTATGCAAAATTTACCCCAAAAGCAAGAAAATGTTATGAGTCCTAAAAGTCTTTTTGATTTCAGTCAATATCGGTTTATTGCTGAAGTAATGGTGTCTGCGGGACCTCGAAAAGACAAAGAAACCGAGCTTGGTGAAGATGTTGCGGGCGTGGTTATCAGTCCATCCTATGCTTTTTTCTGGATAGCTG
>JAPKGD010000095.1 GCA_026648125.1 Bdellovibrionales bacterium
TAAAGACGATTACATGTACTGTGGTATGTGAGGACGACCAGTGGTCAACGGAAAGACATCAGTGGAGAAAGGCGATCAAGATCAATGTCCAAGTACAGGATGCTGTACCTATTGATTGGCCGGAATTCGATTACACCAATTCATTTTTTGTTTTGTTTTGCCCTCGTATGCATACGCAAGGTTGTTTTTTAGAAGAATATCTTTAATGGGTTTTCCATCAACAATTACATCGGCCAATATTCGGAAATATTTGTCTTTGTCAGCATTTTCTAGATCGATGCGTTTAGCATTTTTAAGCAAATTTTCAATGAGTCGTTTCGCTGTTCTTGCCGCCTCCTTCTCACATGGCAGCTTGCCCTTAATCTCTGGTGTATCAACGTGCCGTACTCGCACCGAAATGTGTTTTCCAATCAAAGGGTGAACGTTAGGAATATCAAAGGTGATGGTGTCCGCATCATAGTTCCGAACGTATTTTACACAGCGAAATGTTTTGGCATCATGGTCACAGTCTTTTGAAAACGACTGTGCAGAGTAAAGTAACAAGAGAATAGCGAGAACTTGCTTCATAGTTCTAGGCTAAAGTGCGGTTATGGCCGGGTCAAATGAACTGGGATGCCCAAGACGAACGTCTCAAGCTGAACATGATATTGATTTATAGAAGCAATTTTCCGATGTGAATAAGTTAGATCGCAGCAAAAGGTAAGCACATGTCAATTCCGAGTTTTCGATCATTTTTAAGGCCTGTTCTTGAAGTAATGGCAAATCAGGATGAGGTAGTAAATCCGAGAGCTAAGCTAATTCCTGTGATCAAAGAAAAGATGAATTTCAGCGATGAAGAAGCCCTCGAAAAGTTAGATTCTGGTGGCAATAGGCTTCAGAATCGCGTGGGTTGGGCACTCACCTATCTTAAAAAATCCGGCCTCGTCATATTTCCTAAGCGAGGGATCGCAAAAATTACTGAAGACGGCAGGAACTTTCTAAAGAGCCATAAAGGGGAAATTTCGCCAAAGGACTTAGAGATATTTCCAGGGTACTTAGAATTCAAAAAAGGTAATGAGCGGACTGAGGATGAGACCTCAGCACAAAACTCAAACATTGAAGAGGTTGATCCGGAAGAGAAAATAAACTTAGGTTACAAAGAGATCAAAAATGCCCTTATTGATGAACTCCTGGAAAAGCTTCTAGAGATGAGCCCGATTCAATTTGAAGAATTGGTCCTAAACCTCATTCGCGCACTTGGTTATGGCGCGCCTACAGGGAAAATTGAACATACCGGTGGATCTGGGGATTTTGGAATAGACGGTATCGTTCACCTTGACAGATTGGGTCTTGATAAAATCTATTTGCAGGCAAAGCGGTATAAACCATCGAATAAAATCAGCAGCTCTGAGATTCAAAAATTTTTTGGTGCGTTAAAGGGCCGCCATGCCTCTAAGGGAATATTTTTAACGACGTCTTTTTACCAAGAGTCCGCTTTAGAATATGCAAAGTCAGTTTCAGACACTTTAGTACTCATTGATGGAATCCGAATCGCAGAATTAATGATCGAATGTGAGGTTGGAGTATCCACTAAGCGAAAAGTAATCATCCCTGAAATTGATAACGACTATTTTGAGAGCTGAGGGCAACCTACTGAGCCTCCATCGCCTTTAGCCATTCCTTGTGCTTCGAATATCTACCGTAAGCCTCTCGATACAACTTCATAATCGCCTCTCTTTTATGCTGATCTTTTGTGTTCATTAGTTTCTGCCAAAGGTTTTGAGCTTCCTGATTTAGCTTATTCAGTATGTCCATCGATATACCCGCCTTTGCCCTCGACGCTGCCAATCGCTCGAAAGGCGTCAACGGAGCGGAATCTGATCCCACCCTGAATCGGGAAACTCGAACTTTTTTGTATAATAACAATGCGAGTCAAAGGATTGTCATGGCATCAATTTTTCCATTATATTCAGTCTTCAACCTGGTGCAGGAATTGTCCGCCTGAGCCAATTTTTCAAATCACCCTTTATCGCAAGTAAGTTAAAGGGTTTTCTCCAGTGATATTCAAGATTTCCGTTAGCAAGAAGCAGGTTCGATGAAACTAATTCGACCATTTTTCGCTTTTTCTCCGGTGTCGCATTTTTGAAAATGATTTCAGCGTGTTGAATGAGTTCGATGAGTTGAACTCCACGCTGCATATATTCGTCGGTTGAGTCATTCAACGACCGCAATTCCCCAAGAATTTGTTCCCGCTCCAATTCCCACCTCTGGGTATTCTCCGCCCACAATTCCTCAGAAATTTTCCCACAGAGTTTGTCCTCATAGGCCGTCTCGATGAACTGCTTGAGCTGTACTTGTCGTGCCTGGAGTTCGCTGAGTCGAGCCGTGTTCGTACTCTTGGCCTCAAAATGTTCGTCCCATAGGTATTGTTTCATTCTTTGACAGGTCACTTCGTCAAAGCTGAATGACTTAAATATATCGGCGAAGATTTTCTCAATCTCATCTTGCGTGTAGCTCACGTTACGGCCAGCGACGGCCTTCATATATGTTTTGTCGCGCTGGGAGCATTTACTAGATTGGTTTGAGCAACGGTAATAGTTGAAACTCTTCGCCGTTCCGTTCCTATAGGTCTTTCTGATCTGCTCGGCGGTAACAGAAGCCCCACAGATTTTCTCAGTCACGTTTCCTGCGTCATCGAGTATTCTTCCCTGGCAGGTCATTAACCCGATGTAGGGATGTGCCTTGGAGAGCCTTCTACCTCTTGTGCGCTTATTCAAAATATCCTGGACATGATTGAAGGAGGCTCTGTCAACGATGGGTTCTATTACGCCAAGACCAGCTTTGTATCTACCGCCATCATAATCAAATTCCTCACCCGTATAAAATGGATCACGAAGTAGTTCACAAAACTTCTTTTTTCCTGGGGTCTTATCGAGCTGAGGGAACATAGCATCCAATTTTTCTTTGAGTTGCCCGTCAGACATTCTCTGCTGAACATACTGACCTGAAGAGACAATCTCAAATGCTGCTCGCATATAATTTGCCTTGTCGCCATCAAGGATAAAGTGTCGCTTGTCTCTACGTCCAACGGCAATTAAGCCAAACGGTGGTTTGGTGCCTGGATACCGTCCGGCCTCTATGACTTTAATAATGCCACCCATGACATTCTGTCTCAGCTCATTTGAATAGGACTCATTTTTCATATTTTCCAAGAGCCACATCATCCACCCACCAATATCAGAATTGGGGTTGAGTTTACGCTTGTCTCTTGCAAAGTGCAGGGTAATCCCCATTTCAACGAGTTCCTCTAATTCTCTGGCAGATTTTTTGTTGCGGTTAGAGCGCGACTGATGACTAAAAAGAAGGTGTTTTATAGGTCTGCTGGTTTTTTGACTTATCTTAATGAAGGCAATCATTTCATGGAAGTGCTTTCGCAGCTCATGTTTGGATGCAGTCTCGGCAACTTCCCAGGTCTTTTCAATTTTTAGCTTTTCGAGTTTGATGTACTCATTTGTGATTTCGTGTTGTTCTGCGAATGATCCGCCTTGCTCCTGTTTCTTTGAGCTGACTCTTATAGAACGAATCGCAAGGTTGTTTTCAGGCACAAATTCATTGCTGAAAAATTTCTTTCTCAAGGCTGAATTTGATAGGTCGTTAATCTTTCCTGACATAAACCCTTTCGCACCCAACAAGGTCTGCGTAACCTTCTCTGAGTATTGAAACAAACTCATTGAATCGTTGAACGGCATCATGTTTTTCAGCGAGTGACATTTTTTTATCACAAGATTGCTCCAAGTCAGCAAAATCCATGACCTCTACGAGTTTGGCCGTTCCACTTATGTCGCCTTTGCTAACACTTGCCGGAGTGGCACGTTGCTTTGCGATCTCTAAGCGTTTGGATTTTTGTGGCCGTCGGCTAATATTAACCGACTCACGTTTACAAGCCTTGCACTTTTTATCCCACCGAACTTGGGCTTCTGACCTTCCGCTCTGCTTGTAAAATTCGGCGATGGGCTTCGAGGTATGACAGACAACACATTCTCTGCACTCAGAGATAATTGCGTTGATCGGTTGAAGGCAGCTCTGGTCCAAACGTCACACCTTGAAAATCAGCTCTTGCGTTAGCAAGAGGCGAATTATTCAAAATGTGCGACGACGTGGGATTTTAACTTCCTCAGCAAACTTTGTTGCCTTCAGTTATGGCCGCCACCGAGCCTTGGATGTTTACGCACTACCAGCGATCAGGCGTCCTGCCCAACCGGTTCAACACCTTCGGTGAAGAACAATGGAGGTATATTGAAAGTCGGATGGAATGTCAAAGTTAGCCAACAGTTATGCGACGGACTATTTGTGGAAATACCTCACTGTATAAGAGCTGCTGACCGCCGTACCTACTGACCACTGACGGTTAAGGTAGCCGGTCAGACTATGGGACCATCAACTACTGACGCATTACTTTGATTCCTGGCATCACAGGAAAATTCGATTGCTCCCTGTAACTTGCTCCAGTCTTGGATGAGGCGACACCGGCGCAATTCAAGGGTCTATGGGCGTAATAAAAACATCAGATTTCTGGACCTATACTTTCAGGAAATCGTCCCTATAAAAATCAATAGGTTACAGAGGGGAGTTTTGATGGGTTTTTAGTACACTTATCGGGCGGTATTCAGCGCAGTCTGCACAGAACCCTTGGAGATTTTGAGTTGAAGGGCGATTGCACGAATGGTTTGGCCCTCTCTTCTCAATCGAAGAATGTCCTCATCGTTGCGTTGTTTAGGTCGGCCAAGTTTAATTCCTTTTCTACGAGCGTTTGCAATTCCGGCCACAACGCGCTCTTTGATAAGCGAGGCTTCAAACTCTGCAAAACTGGCGAGTAGGTGCATGAGCAATCTACCCGATGATGTCGTCAGGTCGATTTGATCTTTTTGACTTACAAACTGGATTCCTAAATCAGAAAATTCTTGAAGTGCCGCCACCATCGCCGATAGTGACCTGAAAAATCTGTCCAGCTTATAACAGCAAACTATATCAAACTTCCTCTGACGCGCATCCTTCATCAACCGCTTCAGTGCAGGGCGATCACCGTTGGTTCCGGTCTTGCCGTGATCTTCAAAAATTTCATGCAGAGTCCAGCCGCGAGCCTTGATGTAAGCAAGCAGTTCATTTTTTTGAAGTTCGGTTGATTGATCTTGAGTTGAGCATCGTAAATAGAGACTAACGCGCTTTTGGGATTCACTTGATTTTACCATAATCAGAAATATCAAAAACTACGATTACTGGACAAGCCTTTTGTGACTTAGTTTTTCATAGTGTCGCCCAACGTCGATGGCCTACCGGAATAATCTCACGGAAACTTCTGTATTATAGAGTCAGCGATTCGATGGCAGTCATTGTGGTTGAGTTTGTGTCTAATAAGAACCTGTTTCCCTTTGTGAAATACTATATCTGACCAATTTTTGAATGTGTTTCATGCAGTTTATCAAGTGTCAGGCTGACCGTATTGGCATCTTGAGTTTCTTTTTCAAAACGTCGGGAAGTGCTTCGGGATTAAAAAGTGGCATCCTAATTTTTCCTTGTCCTGTGACAGACAAAACCCACCATGCGTCCTCAACGACTTTCCTAAGACACGCAATATCTGAGCAGACAAGGATTTCATTAACTCGAAGTTGTTTGCCGCAGCCGCGTCGGTAACAATACGGCCGAGATTTGCGGCCACGAATGAAGCCGGCATAGTGCCTGAAATTCTTTTCCTCTGGGAGGTTTGCAGGTCTTCCAACTGGTAACTTAACTCTTGTAGCGGGTGTCACTGTTATTTCTGGCACCATCCCTTGCTCAAGAATAAGACGCACCTGATCCCAAATACCTTTTCTGCTCATGGTTAATTATATCAACGAGCATTAAAAAATGTCACTCCTGAAAAGATTTACCTGAATTGAGGGCTGTTTGATTTTATTTTATATCATAGTATAGAAATCATCGTCGCATGACGACGATGGTTCGCGCACAAATGCGTTGAACAAAATCTTCTAAAGAAATAATAAAGTCCACATGGGCCAAATGTTTTTTTCTGATCTGCAATCTAGTGATCTGCTTTTTGAAGCTGTTGACGACACCATCGAAGTCCACAGAAATAAATACGAAACTCTCATGCGTAAAAAGACCATTCTTGGTTACGCATCTGCGGAGAGAATTTATAAGCAGATCAAATTTTTAGAAAATAATAAGGGACAATTTGTAACGAAGGCTCAAGGGCTCCTAACTAATCCAAACTTCAAACCCGCCACATTCAGAAAAATCATCTTGAATGACATTCACAAAGATAAATCCAGAACTGTCTATGCTCCTACTCGGTGGGTTGATCGAATCATTGTTACAGCATTGAGGCTCCTCATTGAGGGGAGTTACAAATTCCACCCAAGTCTTCATGGCGGTCGGCCAGAGCATGGTGTTCCAACTTTTATTTATAGTTATCTTTGGGCGGTTCAACAGGGCTACTGCTATTCGTTGAAGGTAGATATTAAGAGAGCCTTCTCCAGCACCAATCAAGAACTGGTGCCAGCTACACTGCGAAAACAGATTAAGGATAAAAAACTTCTCGCCTTAATAAAAAAGTTCATCGCCATTGATTACAAAGATGACTCCGGCAATTCTTCAACATTGAAGGCAGGACTACCAGAAGGGTCTCCACTCTCTCCAACACTATTCAATGTTGTTATGAACTCAGTGATGAACAGGTTTCACGAAAAGGGTTTCATTGCCGTCGTTTATATTGATGACCTCATAATTCT
>JAPKGD010000096.1 GCA_026648125.1 Bdellovibrionales bacterium
TGAGAATTTTTCTCCCCATGTCTGGCTTGTCACCTTGCCGGCGCATCTACTCGCGTTAGGTACGACATTTTTTGTCTTTAATGGGAATCTCTATTCAACTTTTTGGTGGGCCTATTTTTTGGTGGGCTGGGTGATCATCAGTGGGTACGGTGTTGCCATTGGCTTTCACCGATTGCTTTCACACAATAGCTTTAAAACCACAAAATTGGTTCGCTGGACTTTAGCTTTTTTTGGTTGCCTTGGTGGACAGGGATCTCCCATTTTTTGGGCCGCACTTCATCGCGGACTCCATCACCCCTACTCTGATACTCAAAAAGACTTACATTCGCCGATTCATGGCTGGTTTAACTCCTATTTCGGCTGGCAAGTCGCCTTTCGCCCGGAACAACTTCCGTTTCGAGCAGCTCTTGATCTACAAAGAGACAAGGGCCTCCTATTTTTGCATCGAAATTACTATTTTGTGCTCTGGGGAACTGTTCTCTTCGCCGCTATTTTCAATTTGGAGCTTGCTGTCTTTGGCCTGATTCTTCCCATGGTCTTGGCCATCCACACCGAAAATGCCGTAAATCTCTTTTGCCATGTTCCCCAAATCGGGTACCGAAATTTTACTTTGAGCGACCATTCAAGGAATGTTTGGTGGTTAGGTTATTTTGGTTTTGGGCAAGGTTGGCACAACAATCATCACGCCCACCCTGAACGTTCAAATTACGGACATGTTCGGTGGTTCGAGTGGGATCCTACATCTCCCTTGATTGCTCTCATTCGCTCGGACCGCACTAAAATGCTCAATTCTCCGGAAAAGGCAGGTACCCACGCCCCACTTTGAGGGGATCTCCCACCACCATGCCTTGGGTCCTCCAATCCTCACAGACAAACTGAAGCAGATGTGGAAGCTTTCGAATGTGTTCAATTTGTTCAATAGCCTGGTCCCGATTAATCTGAAATCCTTCTGAGACAATCTCAAGTCCATTTTCACGAAGGACACTGAGAAAGTTTACGCCCGCGTAGACTTCGGCATCGAATGCCTTTTGATCTGCTTGTGAGCGCCAGATCTGTACAAGAGTCATCGCAGTCCCAGTAATAGCTTTGGCACGAAACAACAATTTGCCACTGGCGCAGTAAGCATCATAGATTTTTGCGTAGCGCTGCCAAAATTCATTACCTAGGTCTTCTTTCAAAAGGGCCGTTATTCGGTCCTTTGAGCTATACAAGTAGCGCTGGGCCCAATCCGGATCAGAAGTCTGATAAATCGATTTTCTCAAAAAGTAGGTATCCATAACCCTACACTACCACGCCCCTAAACTGGTTGCGACTCTTCTTCAATAGTAATAGCCTTGTCTTACTTGTGGAAAATGAAACGAAAGAACCTTCTGCGAATCGTCGGTTGATAACTGGTCCACCGGTTTTTGCCACAATTCGATTTGGCTTTGATCTCGATCTCTTACGCAAACACTGCTTGGACCATGTTTTTTCGCTGCCCTCAATACAGCAGGGGCCCGGCTTTGGGGGCTGGAGCGTTCTGTCTTCGAACGGAAGTTATACCGACGGCTGGCAAAAAGGCCATATGGCCTACGAAATGGATTCCCCTCAGAAGACGACTCAGCATTTGGCCGACCTGGGGTTATTAGGTAAGCGTTACGATCAACCAACTGAAATCTGTTTTGATTATCTTGCAGAAGTAATAAACGTAATTCGTTCATCGGGGGTAGATCCGAGGCGGGCACGAATCATTCGTCTATCTGCCAATTCCGCGTGTCTGATGCACCGGGATTATCGCCCTGATGTCCCCTATTTTAGGATGCACGTTCCAATTATCACAAATGAACTCTGTTATTATGAGTGTGAACTCGGAATTTCCCATATTCCTGCAGATGGCAACGCTCACGTCATTCGCGTGAATCAACTTCACCGCGTGATAAATGAGTCAAATCAGGACCGCTATCATCTCGTCATGGATGTGACTGTATCCGAGGACATCGCGGCACTCCTGCAATAGTAAAAGAGTTCGCCTCAATCTACTCGATGGGGGCTCAATCTCCCCTCAAAAAATTCAATTTTTGCTGATTGGCCCTAAGCCAACGAGAATGCTCAACGTGGGCCGCATCAAAATCTCTGACGAGCTGCCAAAATCGTTTAGAATGATTAGGAATCTTTAGGTGCGCCAACTCATGGACAATGACGTAATCGAGCACCTCTAACGGTGCCGCCATCAGTTTCCAGTTTATTGATATCGTACCCGAGGAAGAACAACTCCCCCAGCGAGACTTCTGACAACGGAACTGAATTTGCTTAGGCCATAGTTCCATCCGAGTCGTCCAATGCTCGAATCGACTTAAAATAAATGGTTCGGCTTTAGCTCGGTAAAACCTTCGGATGAGCTCGCGAAATTCAGGATGTGGATCTTCAGGCCTAAATCCCCGCCAATGAAGTGGGGGAACCTCAATCACTAAATGACCACCTCCGAGATAGACTTGTACCTTCTTTCTTAAGCCCTGCACATATTTAAGTCTCTTCGGTTGACCTAGATAAAAAATTTCATCTTCCTGCCTAAATTCAAACGGAGGAAAAGATTTTTCATGAATTAAAATTCGTTCTTTGGACTTCTCAACCCAAGACCATGCTTGCGCAACAAAATTCAAGATCGCTCGAGGGGGCATGGCAAAGCCTGCCGTTACTAAAATCTGTCCGCCACTTTTAACATGAATTCTAAGACTGCGTTGGCCACGACGTCGCAAGACCCTTATGGACTGATTCTCAAATTCCAACCACTCTTCTCGCCTTTGCGGCCTGGATCCAAACATGATGCCATTCTATCTAGTCTTCTGGAGCTGGCAAGGCCTCCTCAAAAACCAACACTTGCCATCAGGTGACCCCCTTGAGAAAAGGAAGCGTGGACACACAAAGTGGAAGTACCTTAGCTCAGTTTTATGATTTAACCCCCGATGTGGTGCTGGCAGGAGTCGAAAAGGCGGGCTTTCTCACCACCGGCGAATACCTTCAATTGAACTCCTATGAAAACCGCGTATTTGATGTTCGCCTCGAAAGCGCTTCAAACGAGCGGGTCGTTGTTAAATATTATCGTCCGGGCCGATGGTCCCAAAATGCGATCCTCGAAGAACATTTTTTTCTTGAGGAACTCAAAGCTAACGGAATCCCCGCAGTGGCTCCCCTAAAGCAAAGTAACCAACAAACCCTATCTGCTTATTCTGGACTTTACCTCGCTGTATTTCCCAAGGCCATCGGACGAATGCCTCAAGAGCTATCTCTCGATGAACTCAATCGCGTTGGTCGGTTACTTGCCCGCGTTCATAATGTTGGAAGTCAGAGCGAGAGTCGAACTCGCCCTATACTTGACACTGAAACCTACGGGTGGCCTTCCCTTGAAATTTTGCGGCGAAGAGTTTCGCCTGAACTTTGGAGCCGATATGAGGCTGCAGCTGAAACAATTTTAAACTTTCTCGAAGAGTTCTTAGATGAGGACGATTTTATTCGTATTCATGGCGACTGCCATCGTGGCAATCTTCTTCAGCAGGACACCAGAGAGGGTGAAAAGGGCTTTTTCCTCGTCGATTTTGATGACTTTTGCATGGGGCCTCAAGCGCAAGATTTTTGGATGCTGCTCTCGGGAGATGGGGATCGGGCGAGTGAAGAACGTGATGCTCTTCTCTCTGGGTACGAAGAGCTTCGCAGTTTTCCGGTGGAGCAGGAGAGGCTGTTTTTACCCCTTCGCGGCCTAAGAATTCTCCATTATGCGGCCTGGATTGCGCGAAGATGGAGTGATCCAAGTTTTCCCAAAATCTTTCCTGATTACGAAACTTACTCTTATTGGGCCGAAGAGACTGAAGCTCTTGAGCGAGTCGCCTGGGCCCTCTGATGGGCAATAATTTTCAATTGTTAGACTTAGACTTGAGTATATTGCGTTCTCTCGCTACGCCAATTGAAGACGATTTGGAGGTTTATATGAATTTATCTGAAAGTTTCACCGGCACTTACGGCACCATGTATATGGTTCGAGATATGAAAAAGTCTGTCGCCTACTACAAAGACATGATGAATCTCACTCCGGAAGAAGAGAGCGAAAACTGGACGACGTTCAATCTCAACGGCCATCGCATTTGCCTCCACCTCGCAGACACCAATCAAGAGATCGACGGCAAGGGCATTCTCATTACCAACGTGAAAGGCCTCGAATCGGTCGTCTCCGAAATGAAAAATCGCGGTGTTGAGTTTATGACGGACATTCACCAAGTCTGCGAGGGCGGATACTCGGCTGATTTTAAGGATCCCAGCGGCAATATTCTAAGTCTCTTTGAATTCCGCGGAGTTTAGGGGGCATTCTGAGCGGGGCTCGACGCCTTTGACTTGCTGAGTTAACTTTGGGCCTTTGGTGGCTTGTCGCCCCCCCCTAAACCCGGTATGTTGACGCCGGCCGGGTCCCATACAATAGCGAACCCCGTGAATCCCGCCAGGTCCGAAAGGAAGCAACGGTAACAGGGATCCTATGTGATATGGGGTGCCTGGCCGCTTTTTGAACTGAGGGGACATGGCCTACCAAGTAATTGCCCGCAAATGGCGACCGCGGGACTTTAATGAGCTGATCGGTCAGGAGCACGTAAGTCAAACGCTGCTCAATGCTCTACGCCACGAACGCCTTCATCATGCTCTTCTCTTTACGGGCCCACGCGGAACCGGAAAAACTTCAAGTGCACGCATTCTCGCCAAGGCTTTGCGTTGCCCAAACGCCAAGGACTTTGTGCCTTGCCACACCTGTGCGGAGTGTGAAGAGATCGCGAGTGGACGAAGTTTAAATGTCATTGAAATCGATGGAGCAAGTAACAATGGGGTAGATGCCATTCGCGAGCTGCGCGACACCGTTGGCTACATGCCCTCAACCGGCAAGTACAAGCTCTACATTATCGACGAAGTTCACATGCTCTCGACCAGCGCCTTCAATGCCCTGCTCAAAACTCTAGAAGAACCGCCGGGTCATGTGATTTTTGTTTTGGCCACGACGGAAGTTCATAAAATCCCTGAAACGGTTCTGTCGCGAGTTCAGCGCTTTGATTTTCGCCATATACCAATTCGCGCGATTGTGGCTCACCTACAAAACATTTGCTCAAGTGACAATATCAAGGCGGAGCCCGAAGCACTTTGGACCATTGCTCGTCAGGGCGCTGGATCCATGCGCGACAGCCAGAGCTTTTTAGATCAGGCCATTACGTTTGCAGGACAAGAGCTGACTCTCTCCAAAGTGACGGAAGTTTTGGGGCTTACCGATCGACGCCTGCTCGGCGAAATGCTCAATGCCATCGTCAAGCAAGATGCCATTGCGGCTGTGAACGCACTCGATAAAGTTTTTAGCGGCGGCTATGAACCCCGTTTATTTATTCAAGATCTTCTGGAGTTGATTCGCCACTTGTTGATGGTCAAGCTCATGGCAGAAAAAGCTTCAAGTGTTGTTGATCTTCCCGAAAGTGAGATTGCTGAGCTCAGTAACCTCAGCCAAAGCGTCGGGCAGGAAGACATTCATGCTTTGTTTGATATGGCTCTCAAAGGAGCCAACGACCTCGGCCGAGCCCCAGATGCGCGGATTGCTCTTGAAATGGTTGTATTAAGAATGGCTGAGGCTCCGCGCCTGAAAGACATTGGTTCATGGTTAGAGCGCATGGCTCCTCGAGGTCCCACGGACAAATCAACCGGTTCAGCGACTTCAAAGTCTCCAGTCCCAGCGACTAAGCCAGTGACCACTTCGGCAACACCTCCTTCGGTGTCAACGGCCCCGGTTTCGAATCCTGAACCACAAATAACCCCCACTTCGCCTCTCACCAAAGGCGGGGCTCCGAGTGAACATTGGTATGAGCTCGTTAAACGTATCCAGACGGTGAATTCTGTCATCGGGGCTCAGCTGGAGAATTGCTTTCTTCACGAATTAAAAGATCAGCGAATTGTTCTCGGGGTTGCGCCCAAAATGAAATTTCTCTTAGAGAAGCTCGATGCACCGGAATTTAAAAAGAAGGTTCTGAATTATGTAACCACTTTTTGGGGACCCGGTTTTCAGCTTGATGTGGTCAGTGCTGATCCCGCCTCAACGGGTGCTGTGACCCCTAAAGTCCGCTCTGGACAAAAAGAAGAAGAAAGTCGTCAGCAACTCAGAAGGCAAATCGAAGAACATCCCCTAATGAAATCGACTCAAGCTCTATTTAAAACCGAAATTCGTGCAATTAAGGAGAATAAGCCATGAAGGGATTTGGCGGAGGAGGCTTGCAGCAACTCATGCGACAAGCCAATCAAATGCAAATGAAGATGAAGAAGCTGCAAGAAGAACTCGCTCAGCAGCTCTTTGAAGGCTCCTCCGGTGGCGGCGCCGTCCTGGTTAAAGTCAGTGGTGACAACCGGGTGAATTCTATTACCATTAAGCCTGAGGTGGTTACGGGCGGTGACGTTGAGATGCTTCAGGATTTAATTTTGACGGCAACCAACGTAGCTACCAGCGAGTGCGAACTGGATATTGGCTTATCAATGGGTCAGGCGTGAGCAACAGGCAATCATGTTCAATCGCTTGGCAGATCAACATGCGGTCAAAGGGATCTCGATGTAATTGGGGAAGCTTATGCAGATGCAAGACCGCGCCCTCATGAAGCGGCAGCACCGCGATTCCATGTCGCTCCCGTTGCTCAACCAGAAACT
>JAPKGD010000097.1 GCA_026648125.1 Bdellovibrionales bacterium
ATGATTGACTCGATGAAGATCCCGGCTTAACTAAACCAGAGCCCGATCAAACCCTAACGAAGTATCGGGACAAGTCCTCCTAAGTTCTGATGAATACGGTCTAGCTCCTGAGCCAATAGAATTTTGGACTCTGGATATGCTTCCATCTCAAAAACAAATATAGGCGAGCTTGCGAAAAGTGGTTCGCCTACTTTCTCGACCGGGGCACCATGCGTTCCCATTTAGGGTTCCTAAAGTCTCGAAGTAATTGTTCGGTAACGCTAAATTGAATTTTGAAAATGTTTACCTTGCGGTTTGCGCGGTCCTTTGCAAACTCTCCTTGAGATTTTATTGGAGGCTCATATGACCAGGTTCTTGCCGCTTTGCCTTTCATTACTTTTGATCGGTCCTCTGGCCGGGGGAGCGTTGGCGGCAGAGTCTCGCTCGAGCCTTTGCCAAAAATTGCTGAAAGACGGTCGGGCGCTTATTTCGCGTAGGGCAATGAACCATTTAGAAACTTCTCATCCCAACAAATTGATTTACTTAAATCTTTATGTGCCGACCTCGAGTTATTGGGATCAGTCGGCTTCTTCAGGGCAAAGTGCTTACATTCCACTTCGCACGAGGCTGGCCATTAATAAGGTTTCCGTTCTCGAATACTGGCTAGTTACCGGCAATATGACTCGGCTTTACTTGCGGGGGCGGCCCAAGGCGATGGCAAACTTGCTATGGGATTTAGAGCTTCAAAGCCAGAGGCTTGAGCGCAGAGCCTTTTATTTGGTCGAAGTGGGCAGGACCTCAGAACCTATTGATGCATATGACAGCGATCAGGTTGAGGAAGTGATGAATCGCTTTGTCTTCTCTCCTCATGCGTCCTTTCCTGGTTTTGGTGGGGTTGGAATCGGGATGGGACCCAATCGTTCACTGAGGCTCGTGGTCCGAATTCTTGAGGGTCAAAATGGACCGACGAAGAAAGTAGAAACTTTCGAAGGGATCGACGTGGTGTATGAGGACTCGAGACCCGCATTAGCGCAATGATAAAGGAACCAGGTCCTATTTTCGGACCGTTCAAACTATTTGGATTCAAATGCTTTTGCTCGTTCTATAGTTGAAAGCATGGTTGCTCCTGCCCGCTCGCCGAAATCAAAGATATTCTCTGGGGTAATTCCAAGTCTTTCGAATATAGGTGGTGTGATATGCTTTTGCCTCTTCATATCGGACATTAAACGTTCGATGGCAATTTTCTTCATTTTCAAATGGGCACCGCCATTGATAAATGGAAAGAATGCCTGATATTCTACAAAGTAAGCTCGGCTCTCAAGAAAAACTCTTAAAAACCCTTCGTCAATCCGGGTTCGAGGCGAGAATCGAGGTGGGCGGCAAAGATCTGTACCTGGTCCTGCTTGCCTTTCAAAGGGACGGGCCCCAGGGGCTCGAAATGAATTTGCTCATGTCGATCGACGAGCTTTTTTAGTGAATCACTGATCAAAAACGCCTTCTTAAATTCATTGCAGCAGCCTTGAATGCGCGAGGCTGTGTTGATGGCATCACCATGATAGGCAATTTCGCGTTTTAGGATACCAATCTCTGCTACAGTTACTGATCCTACATTTGCACCGGCCTTGAATTCGGGCAGAAGACCGTACTCGTTGAGGTAGTAGGTTTTGCGACTTTCAATCGATTTCAGAAAATCGAAATAGAACATAATGCAATTCGCATTTTTCAAGCCACTACCAATTCGCCAGGTTAAAACCGCTTCGTCCCCTGCGTATTGGTAGATTTCTGCTCGATGCATTTGAGCAGAATCCGTAAGGTCATTAAAGCAATCGCGAATAAGTTGGCTATAGCGAATATGTCCCAATTTTTCCGCATGTTGAGTTGATGACTTAAGATCTAAAAACAGAAAAATACGCGTCTCTTGCTTGGGATGAAAATATTTTCCTTGAATGAGCTCCCAAAGCACCCGTGCACCAATCATCTCTCGCACATGTTTGAAAAATGTGAGTATGGACGCAACCAAAAATACGTACAAAAGAAAGACCAGAGTCGGCTTGCTGGATAGGCGGGCTACCAACGTGGGCACGATTTCAGTCGAAGAAATATTACCAAGCACAAAGGCTGCAACACGAGTCATCAGGACCATAACCACCGTCATCAAAACGAGAAATGAAGAGCGAAAGAGTATGGTGAATCCATAGGATTTTTGCCGAAGCTCATGAGTGTTCGAGAGAATTTCTGAGAGCCAATAGGTCAGACCAAACAGCGAGCTACCAATAAACCACAGGGTGATAGTGGATTGGTCTGAGGTGATCCCGTCCATTTGGTCTGACGTGCCATAAAAACGAATGAGAGAATAGACGGCGCCAGCAAAAAGCCAAAAAAGAACAGAGAAAATGAGCGATCCAAGCTTTCGCATGCACTCCATTCTAAAGTTGAACTTTGAGGGTTGGGTAGGTCCAAGTTGTTCGGATTGATATTATTCAGCTCTTGAGAGGCTATGGTTGGTCGAGCTCTACACCCACAATTCGGCAGGTTTCAAAATCAGTAGTGACTACGTAATTGCCAAAAGCCTTCTTTTCCGCGGTAAATCCCGAGCGACCTAGGCGCCGTTCAATTTTGTCGAAAGAAATCATATACAGATCATGAGTCTTTATCGTTTTGCAGACATTTAAATATTCTGCAGACCTCAGCACGAGTTCATCCGGCCAAGAGGCCTCAAGGCGCCCAATTGCCTGGGCGGCTCGAACAGCGATGTTGAGGCATTGACCGCGGTCTTTGGCGAAGGCGAGCGGGACAAGGAAAGAACTCACTAAGAAGAACAGAACAAACTTTTTCATTTCGATGACTCCAAAGAGCGCACGGTATAGCCAAAAAGATCTGCTTTTGACCAGCGGATTGTCCACAACCTGGCTCAAACCTCAACAGCTGGCGAACAATTTTTGGCGGGCCCATCTCTGTAATATGCCAGATTAAATATAGACGTTATGGCATGGTCAGAACCCTGCAGTGATAGTGATTATGGCAAACGATTCACAAACTAATAGCCAAGTTAAAATTAAGCGAACCTTAGGCTCCCTCCTTTTGGCATTCTGTCTACTTGGGGCCGATTTGGCTGGGGCCGTGGATTACGGCGAGCCCGACAAGCAAAAGCATGTGATGGCGAGCTTCGGGATAGCCAGTATTTCCTATGGGGCCGCCCGGGCGGCTCGCTTTGGCCGGGTTTCCTCCGTTCTCATGTCGTCACTACTTACCATCGGAATTGGCTATTTAAAGGAGTCCACCGACCCCAAGTTTGATCACAGAGACATGCAAGCCAATTATTCTGGTGCTGCAATGGGATTAATTTTGCCTTTGAGCTTTAGTTTTTAGTTCCATTTTGGGTAGGTAAATATAGCCCTTGATTTTGTGTGAGGAACCGATGAAAACGCTGAACCTTATGAAAAATTCACTCATACTTTTTTTAGTCTTTTTGGCTAGCGGTGCAGCACTTGCGGCCCCAAAGGGTGTTGAACAGCGTGCTGTGGAAATGGCTCTTAGCCATTCTGAGCTAAAAATTAGATATGCTGGGCTTTTAGCCTTAAGAAAGCAAAAGGGCGCAAATTCGACGGAGTTTTATTGGGCTTCCCAACGAACTCTTGGCGACATTGACCAACAGTTAAAAAACCTTGAGGGCCGTGTACTCAGTGAGAAGGAATTCAGTGACTACGGCCTATACGTTGAATGGAAATCAACTATTCTTCAGATCCTCATTCAAGAAGGTGGGGCACTAAACAATAATTTGCGACGATACCTTCGTGCCAACATTGGCACCGAACGTATTGACGTACTTTTTATGCCCAAAATTTTTGAATTTTTACGGACCTCATCGCGTTCGGGGCAGGACGAACTTATTGAACTGGCCATGGGTCGTTTTTTACACCTTGCAACCTTGGCTGAACAACGTCGATCTTTGCCCCCCATGCTTGGGGAGCAGCCGACAATATTAGGGATGATTCCTGAACTTGAAGGTTTGGTGAGAAGCAAAAGAGTTACAGAACCGACGTTACTCATTCGTCTGGCTCGACTAGCAAAGAGTCTAAAAGTGCCACACAAATGGCTGAGTCAGTATATTGGTCAAATCAAGATGGGACGTTGCGAGTTCACAATCGGGTCCGCAGAGTTGGAAACTAAATAATCTACTGACAAAGCCCAAAGCGGCCACGAACCAGCTTCAAAAAGTTTTCAGCATCTTCTATGGCCAAAAATGGCGGAGCGAGAAGCTCTTGCTCGCGATAAACAGAAAATTTCGAACCATTTTCTGGGTCAAATTCTTCAATCAACTGACACGATGATTTGTTGTGGAGGAGTGAACAAACTTTGGAACCAACCAGAACCTTTTGCATGGTCATTGCGTCCGAGACATCAAAATACCGTTCGCTCCATCTCTCCGCCTCAGACATCACTTGGTAAGTATAACTTGAGGCCGGGTTAACCTGCATCACGCAGACATCTCCAGGCTCCAAACTGCAGTGGCCGGCTTTGATCATGCGATCACGCTCAGTTAAAACTTCGCTGAGTCGAAAATAGATCATCTTTTGGACTTTTCCATCAATGCTTAGACGAAATGCCAAAGTTCCACCCGTATGGCGGTATTCTTCAGAGCGGATTCCGCAAAGGGGTAATTCAGAGAAAGAGGGAATGGAAAATGAAATGAATATGCTGACAGTGATGAAGCGAAACATAATGCTACGGCTAACACGGGCGAATTACTGTGTACAACAGGATTTAGAATGCGATCGGCGCTTGCCCAAGGCTGATAAATGCGTGAGCCTAGGTGAAATGTATTGCGTGCGGGGGCGGTAATGAAGGGGCCATTGGCATATTGGCTGTCGATTTTATTTGCTGGTGCTGTAATTTCTGCCGTTCTTATGGGAGGGCCATGGGTATGGGTGGGGGCTGCCGTTCTTTTTGGACTGCACCCCATCTTAGATTTTCTGATCGGGAGAGAGTCGGACCAGATCAATCCAAATTCTAAAAGAGAAGGCCTTGTTTGGGATGGACTTCTCATGGTGACCCCCATATTCACGGCGGTCACGCTCCTTCTGGGCTGGTTTCAGTTTACAGCGGAAACTTCTATGGTCGCGAAAATCGGTGCGATGGTCTCGGTTGGCTTGGTGGGAGGATTTTTAGGTATAACCACGGCCCACGAACTGGTTCACCGTCTCAATGGATGGCAGCGCTTCCTGGGTTACTTTTTATTGTGGCAAGTGAACTTTGGTCATTGGGCGGTCGAGCATGTTTTTGGGCATCACAAAAATGTAGGGACCGACGAAGACCCGGCCACTCCACGGCGCAATGAGTGGATTTATACGTATTGGCTAAGAAGTTATTTTGGAGGGCTTAAGAAGGCATTTCAATTTGAAGATGAGCGGCTAAAGAGACGAAAATTCTGGGAACGAATTTTAAAAAACCGTGTTTTAGGGTCTTGGACATTACAGGTGCTCGTCTCCCTGGCCCTATTCAATTGGGGAAGCTGGCCTGCACTTGCTTTTTGGTGGGGGCAAAGTGGAGTGGCTATCCTGTTGCTTAAGACGGTGGATTACATAGAGCATTATGGTCTCACCAGAGAAATTCGTAGCAATGGACTGCCAGTTCCGGTTCAAGACATCCACTCCTGGGACTGCGACTATCGATTGACCAACTGGACTGTGTTAAATCTCGGTTACCATGGCCACCATCACATGAAGCCCTTAATCAAATACCAAGACCTGGTCTCTAACTTTGGTCGTAAGCGCATGCCCTTTGGTTACTCGGCGATGTTTCTTCTCACACTTTTAGCGCCCGTCTATTTTGCGTTGATGAATCCGCGATTGAGTGAGCCCGTTTCGAGCTAGACTCTGCCTATTGTTAAGAATTGAGGCCTCTCCACTTAAGTCGGGAATCTCTGGCTCAGCGATGCTCTGCTGTCGGAGACGCGGTAACATAGTTAAGTGGAGAACAATATGAAATCAATAATCGCTTTAGTTTGTATCTTCCTTCCGACGGTCTCATTTGCTCAGGTCCCTGAGGAGCTATTGAAGACCTATCTCATGAATCAAAATAACTTTAAGGTTGAGCGGGGCGGCTTTAAGCCAACCACCCGATCTTCTAAAAAGTTAAACACTCAGACCTTTGAGGTCAGCAAGAGTGAGCGATTAAACTATAAGAAAGAAGACTTTGATGGCACGCCGGGATGGAGATTATCTGAAGTCATTATTGGCGGGGATCAAAGTGTTCGCGCAGGCACGACCACTTTTTATAAAGACAGAATACGCTCGGTCACCCGTTGTTATAGCAATGCTGTAAGTAGTAGTGGGCCCAGTGGTGAAATGGCCTGTGCAACAGCAACGAAATCTTTATGTGGTGGGCTTAAGGGCTTTTTCCAGGGCTCCTCAGGAAAAATGAGTGAAGAATCAGCTCGGGAAGTAGGTTTAAACCCAGCGATAATTAATCAGGTTGAAGAGGCGAAGAAAAAATTGGGGGGCGAAGAGGAACTTGGTAAAATGTGTACTTCTTACGCCGCATATATGGGCGCAGTGAATGGTCTTATCTCAAAAGCCTCAAACAATATTCGATCGGATTCCATGCTAGTTTACCCTTATCTACCCAACCCGTTCTCCGATGTAGAAGACGTTGATCGAGATGCCATTGAGAAAGAAATGAAAGCTTTGCGTGAGTGGG
>JAPKGD010000098.1 GCA_026648125.1 Bdellovibrionales bacterium
CGAACAGGTTGTGGATAAATTGAAGCCTGATGGACATTTTTGGTTTGATATCCAAGACATGGATCGCTTGAACATTAAAGAGAATGCTGATTTTCAGGTGGCTCAGAAGATTCTCATTCGCCACCCAAGCGAAAAGAGAAATATTTTTGCCAATTCGGCACAAGCCGTTGTCCGTGCCGCTAAAGTATTGGGGTTCGAGCATTCTCACCTTGCCTTTGGACCAAGAGATGCAACACACATTTTACTGTCCAAGGGACTACCTCCGATGCATCTAAGAACTAAGACCTGGGGATCATAAGCGCCCCAGTCGCCTCACTAAGAGGTGTTGAAGTCCTCATTGAACCGCCATATCATAGAGCCATGGCACCATTCATTTTCTCTGCCCTAATGATGTTAAACGTTGCCTTAATACTCGGATTTTTATTTCGCTTAGGCAAACCCGCTCGCCCGATCCCCCCAGAGTTTGTAGCTCCATCGAAAGAAGAAATGAAAAAGTACGTCCTATGGTACTCTGCCTACATTAATCCAGATGACCCGCGTGGATGGGTACCAAAAACATTTGGCTACGGCTGGACAGTGAATTTTCGCAATAGACAGAACGCCGCTTTATTTTTTCTGCTCATTGCGATTGAGGTGCTGCTCGCAATTGGACTTTTTGTAACAGTAATTCCTCAAGCGAAACCTTTTCAGATTTTCTGAATCACCTTTTCCAGTTTGGTCTTAACCTCGCTCGCAATCGCCTTCAATTCTTCATTGCCAATGGCGGACATAGAGGCCAAGGGATCTACTGCGAAGATCTCCACTTTACCGCTTTTAGTTTCACGCACGACCACATTACACGGTAACATAGCTCCCACATGAACCTCGACCGACAAGGCTCGGTGCGCGAGTGTTGGATTACATGCGCCGAGAATCTTATAGTTCGGAAAATCCACACCGATTTTGTTCTTTAAGGTCTGCTTGACATCAATTTCTGTCAACACCCCAAAGCCTTCTTCCTTCAGTTCAGCAATGGCCCTATCAATACCTTCTTGAAAGCCATAATTTGTTTCTTTCGCCATATAGTATTCCATAAAACCTCCTTAGGTTTTTCTCGGACCTAGAGCAAATGTGATGGCAGCAGTCCTCGCGCTAGGATTCCGAACTTAATTCAGACCATCTTGCGTAGAGCCTATCAACTTCTTTCTGAGCGTCGGCTATTTTTTGAGCGAGCTCTGCGAGCTGATTTGGTGGCTTTTGCGCAATTTCTTCCATTTCTCGAACGAGAGTCTCAAGACGTTTTTCGGCGGCTTCAATATTCTTTTCCATGGCATCCAATTCGCGCTGGTCTTTGTAACTCAGTTTTCTGCGCGGAGGAGGAGGGGCACTCACCTTTTCTTCTCGCCCACCAGGACCGCTCCGTACCAATTTCTGTTGTTGATCATGCCATTGCTGCCACTGATCAATGCCAACCATCGAGGTCAGCTCCTTTTCTCCATTTTGATTCAACCCAAAAGCTATAATTTGATTCGTCATTTGATCCATAAAATACCGGTCATGAGTGACGAGCAATATCGCGCCTTGAAATTCTTGAAGCACTTCGCCCAAAACATCTAACGTAGCCATGTCCAAATCATTGGTTGGCTCATCAAGAATTAAGAGATTGGCTTGGGTTAACATTAGGCGAGCCAAGAGAAGTCGACTCTGCTCTCCACCCGAAAGCTTACGCACCTCAGTTTCCATCTGATCATAATTAAACAAAAAACGTGAGAGGTAGCTTCTGCCATGTATATACTCCCCCCCAAATTTTACAAACTCCCCCTCAGGACAAACCGTCTTAAATAGAGTTGTGTTTGGGTCTAACGACTCACGATTCTGCTCAAAATAGGAGACCTGCAATCGTTCTGCCCGTTTTACGGTCCCTGAGTCGGGCTCCAAGTCGCCTGTAAGTAATTTTATAAATGTCGATTTGCCACAGCCGTTCGGCCCCATAAGTCCGATGCGACTTTGGGGAGTGATTAAAATATCCGTGGTTGGAACCACCACTTTACCTGCGAAAGATTTGCTAATACCCTTCGCTTCAATAAGCTTTTTCGGATTCTTTTCTACGTTTTGAAAATCGAGCTGAACCAACCGCTTTTGATTGCGTTCATTTAACTCGTTTACTTCATCTGCCAAATCTTGAGCGGCCTCGATACGAGCCGTCTGCTTTGTTTGCCGAGCCTTGGCCCCCCTCCTCAGCCATTCCGTCTCTCGCCGCAAAGTGTTTCGCAACTTCGTTTCTCGTCCCTCTTGAGCGCTTAAAAGATCTTCACGCGCCTTGAGAAATGAAAGGTAGTCTCCATCGACACTCAGAAGTCCGCCCGCATGGCGACGATCAATTTCGATGATTCGGTTTGAAATCTTTTGTAAGAAGACGCGATCGTGGGTGATGGTCAAAATAGCAAAGGGTGCCTTGGCAATGAAATCCTCTAGCCAAATGATGCTTTCCACGTCCAAGTGGTTTGTAGGCTCATCGAGAAGAAGTAAATCAGGCTCCCGTACCAACTCCCTCGCCAGTGCCAGTCGCTTTTTCCAGCCACCTGAAAGTTGTTCCGCCAAAGCATCCGGACTGAGCGCCGAGAGTTCGAGCTTTGAACTGATTTCTTGCATGCGAGCGATTTCTTGCCAGTCGTGGTCGTCGCTGACGGCTTCCATAAGTGTCGATTGTACCGTGGCGGTCTTAGTAAATCTGGGCACTTGTTCCAAATATCCGATTCTTAAACCCTTTTTAACAGCCAGCCGGCCACTATCGAGATCCTCTTGACCTGCGAGAATCTTAAGAAGTGTAGATTTACCAGCCCCATTTGGTCCAATAAGCCCTATTCGCTCTCCCGCACCGATTGAGAAGGTGAGTTCGGTAAAAAGAGGCCTCGCCGTGAACGACTTGCTGATCTGGTGCGCACCAATAAGGATTTCCACAAGGCACCATAATGGGCATAATCTGCTCATGACAAGGGCAAAGAAATGAAAGACTCCCTGACCTTTAAAGAAGGCGACCAAGCTCACACGCTGCCCCTTCTCGGCATTTCCGATCTTTCGCTCCCTAAGAGGCTCATCATCGCCGACGACCAATTAAAGGCCGACGTTTTTTATAGGCAGGCCAGTGAAGGGGCCGGGTTTTTGTGGCGTGGTGACTTTCAAAATGCAAAACAGCTTCTCTCCGCCGTGCAACGTCGAATTGACAAAGCGGGCAAACGGCAAAAAACAGGCACTTTGAGCCCTCAAGAGAGATTCCATCGCTACAGACTTGCCCGGGTTCATCGAGCCCAGCTCTTGTCGCGTCTTTTGGTTGAAGTTTCTGCGAACCTAAAAATTGAACTTCCGCGTGCGCCAGATGTTACCGAGGCGATCAAAGAGGCCCTTGGCCCACAAAAAAACAGGTTTCTCATTTCCTTAAGGGAATTACTTGGCTTTATTGGCGCCCACGAATGGAGGACAAAAGGGCTCCATGTAGACTTTTTAGGTCAAAAAATTTTCCCTCATTTTGGGGTATTTGCACCAATTCGCTCCGAATATTTGGACTTGATTATAAAGGCACCCCTGCCCCCCAATCTGCAATCTGCCCTGGATGTGGGCACGGGAACAGGAATTCTCGCGGCAATTTTGCTAAAGAGAGGATTCAAACAGGTGACTGCAACTGACTGTGAACCTCGGGCAATTGCTTGTGCTGGTGAAAATCTAAAAAAGATGGGTGTTGAGAGCCTTGTCCACCTTGTGACCACAGATCAGCTTCCAGAAGGACAATTTGATTTGATCATCTGCAATCCTCCATGGCTCCCTGTTCGCCCCACGTCAGCTCTTGAGCGGTCCGTTTACGACCCTGACCATTCTATGCTCAAGTCTGTTCTTGATCAGGCACGCAACCATCTCAAGTTGCTCGGTGAAGTATGGATATTAATTTCTGATCTGGCTGAACATTTGGGTCTTAGAGATCCTGACCAGCTTGAGAAGTGGTTTGCAGAGTTTAACTATGAAATCGTAGGTCGCGAAAGTGTACACCCGACTCACCTCAAATCTCAGGATCAAGAAGATCCCTTGTTTTTTGCTCGCTCAAAGGAAGTCACATCTCTATGGCGCTTGCGCCAAAGGAAAATCATTGTATGATTACAAATATGGCGAACCATTTTTTTTTAATAGCATTGCTACTATCAATTACACCTTACGCTTTCGCCGGCTCACTTCGTGTCGAGGGCGGCACTGTCTTTACGGGATACAACTCATATAAAATCCCCAAAGACACCGGAACTTTTGTCGAGCTTCCTAAAAAGAACTTTAATTATTACCGCATAGAAACAGAGTTTGATCTCAGTGAAAAAAGCGTGATCCGTCTGGTCTACGCTCCACTACAAACTAAATACACTCAACCCCTAACAGACCCCGTGACCTTTGAGGGTGTAACCTTTAATTCAGGCTCTGAGCTCAAAACTAATTTCAAGTTTAATTCATATCGCCTTGGCTACATTCGTAACTTAATGGAAGGACCGCTCACTTTGAGATGGGGATTGGTGGGAAAAGTTCGCGATGCTCACATCATCGTCTCAGATAGCACATCCAAAAAGAGCAAAAAGAATGTGGGCTTTGTCCCTTTGCTGCATTTTGATTTACAGGCTCAGATAACTGGTGGTCTCCATTTTATTTTTGATATTGATGGATTGGCTTCATCACAGGGCCGAGCGGTTGATGCTCGAGCAGAGCTTTCCTATGCCTTTCTTGAGCGAGCTCAAATCGGGGTTTTGTATCGAGTTCTTGAGGGTGGAGCTGACAACTCAAAGCTTCGTAACTTTTCTCAGTTCAAATACACGGGACTCTCATTAGCCTGGGTCTGGTAGTGTCTTAATTCGTCTTGCCACAAAAATTCTTGGCATCTACCATTTAGACAAATCTCTTTGAGGGGGACCTATGCCAAAGTTTTTTAAGAAATTTGCTCTTACTTTCACTGCAATTTGGTCGGCTGTTCTCGTATGCACGACTTCGGGCTGCGCTTCTGGTGGCTATAAACTGACTCGCAAATATTCGAGTTGGGTGAATAAAAACAATATCGTCCTGCGAGTTGTTTTGTATTTATTAACGGGAATAGTATATGCCGTCACGATGTTGATCGACGTGGTCATTTTCAACACCATGGACTTTTGGAATGGTCGTGTGTCTCAGGGCGACTACCAATATAACAAAGAGGGCAGAACTTATTTCGTTCACCATTCCCAGGACGACGTTACGGGACTTCGCCAGTCACGCATTGTCATCTCAGAAAATGACCGATCCATTCAGACCATCGTACTTCGCGAAACTCCAAACCTTGAAGTTGAGCTCGAGGTCGATGGCGTGGTCCGCGGAAAAGCGACAGATTTATCAACCCTGCCCTTACTTAGCGTTTATAATCAAAAGGGTGTTCGGATCAGCCAAAGCCAAATGTGGCCCAAGGATTCTCTCGTCTCTGCGCGATAGGGCGGACGACAAGAGGATTAGTCGATTTCTACGGTGGCGGAGCCTGATTCAACCCAGGTCTCCGGCCAAGGGCCATCCGACTCTTGGCGAACGTAACGAAGGGACAACGTGAATGAGGTTAATGTCCCAAAGACACGGACATGGCCCTTGTATGAGTCCACCCTCGTATCCACATTAACTACATCTTCATAATTTTGGCTCACTCGCTTGAAGTTAATCGCTGGTGACCATTCTTTTCGGTCCACCGACACCTGAAGACGAGCGCTGTCTGACACTTGAAAGGACTCAAGGCCGGACTGAAGGTTGGTCACTCGCTGTTGATCTACAATGAGGCGATAATGGAGCTTGCGAAGATTTTCATCACGCTCGGCTAATATGTAAAAAACCGCCTGACGGGAGTTTGAATCTGCACCGGCCTCTAAACCTTCCGGCGGTATGGTCAGCGCGCTCCGACGGCGAATCTCGTTGATCCCTTGCTTAAGCAGATTCCCCTCGATACCTGTTAAGCTCACTTCACAGCTTTCTCGTTCGCTAAAATCGGCCCCCACTGGAGCTCCAAGGCACACTGATCCCAGCGCCAATATGGACCGACCAAGAATTTTTTTTACGACCAGCGTCGGAGATCCCAAACCCTATTCCCTCTCACACCTAAGACAGCCCAATGAGGCAAATTTCGGACCAATCCTTACCTCAGTACATGGCTTCTTGCCATGGCTTTCTTCCCAAGTTAGTAAAAGGAAATCCCCCCCAAACAAGTTAGGTTCTGGTGTAGTGAGAAAAGAGTCCAAGCAGCAGCTCGAAAAGATAATGGAGTTGATCGACCGACTCCCCAGCCGCATGGCCCGCCAGCTCGAAGAAATTATTTCTGACCCTAAAAGTCATCAGACCATTGCCTTATGGACATCGGCCATGGTGGCGGCCATTATCGCCGTCGCCTACGCAAAACTCTTCCGACTTGCAGAAGAAGAATTTCGAGTTATTTTAAAGACCCAGCCTCTTTTGGTATTCGTCATTTCACCACTTTTCTTTTTGCTTTCATGGCTGATTGTTCGCAAATATTCTCCCGAAGCGGCAGGAAGTGGCATTCCTCAGATTATGGCCGCCAACGAGATGGACCACGGAAAAAGATCTACACCAGCAGTACAACATTTACTCTCGCTTAAAACCGCTGGCATCAAAGTGATTAGCTCACTGCTTTGTGTGGGCGG
>JAPKGD010000099.1 GCA_026648125.1 Bdellovibrionales bacterium
TCTGCCAGTCCGATCTTACGTGAATAAGCGCCAGTGAATGCGCCCTTTTCGTGACCAAACAGTTCGCTCTCCAAAAGAGTTTCACGAAGAGCACCACAATTGATGGCTACAAAAGGTTTGTGCCTGCGGTTGCTCCGCTCATGAATTGCGTTTGCAATCAGTTCTTTTCCTGTTCCGCTTTCGCCGAGGATGAGGACAGTCGCGTTCGACGGAGCCACACGGTCCACCATACGCATCAATTGTCGCATTACTTCGGATTTGAAAACGATTTTCCGGCTTCCCTCAAGAACCGTTCCATTGACGGTGTTCGAACTCGGGAGAGCCTGACTCTCAGACGGAGGAAGGATCTTATCAACTCCAGACATACGTACAGCCCCTTCGCTTTAGTTTTTGTTAAGGCTCCTTAAAGCCTTGCAGTTAACGTTCTGCAGCATTAACACGGCGTTCTAACAGATGCGTAATTTTTAGGCAAGATATTTTTGCACGGCGCATTGAAGATATTCTAGTCCTAGTATAGGTACCAGAAATGTCACTCGCAGACCGCCAAAAATTGGCTCACCTGGCCATTAACTACCTGAAACACCTCAGTTTTGCCAAAGCTGCATCGCTCCATACATCCAAATCCTATGCCAAAGATTTGAGCCAATTTCTTGCGCCTGTAGGGGTCAAAGCCATTCTATTTAGAGCTGAACCCTCCACTTCTTTCACAGTTGTTTGGAATGAAAAAGAGCCACCTTTGGTCAATGGGGAGGAACCACGCATCTTAAGATTGAGTCAAGCGGAGGAAGAGGAAATCAAGGATTTGGTGCGCCGAGCCCAGGATCAGTGGCGAGGGCTCGCGCCCTCATCTCGGAATAGAAAGCTCGCCGTGGTCAAGGGATTCCTGCGGTGGCTTCACCAGGAGGGAGCACTTCAACGAGATTTATCCGCTCATATCTACTCCACAAAAATTCCCGCCCACCTTCCCCATTTCATTTCGGTGGACGAGGCCCTCGGCCTGCTCAATTACCTTCAAAGTCGAATGGATGAAACAGCAGAACGAGATCGTGCCCTCATACTCTTGCTTTACGGAGGAGGTCTTCGCGTGAGCGAGGCCTGTAACCTCAGTTGGGATCGCGTGGACCTTAATCAGGGCTTTCTCCGACTCATCGGCAAAGGTGGCAAAGAACGTCTCGTCGCTCTCCCCCAAAAGGTCACCGCGGCATTGCAGAGATTGACCCCAAGTCCCACCTATATTTTTGGCGAAAAACCATTAAGTCCAAGGGCCGCCTATGACATTGTTCGAAAGGCTGGCGCAGCAGCGGGGCTCGTCAAACCGCTTCACCCACACGCGCTTCGTCATTCTTACGCCACCCACCTCCTCACCAGCGGTGCAGATTTACGAGTCCTGCAAGAACTGCTCGGCCACACTTCTTTAGCGGCTACACAAAAGTACACTCATCTCAGTATAGACCACGTTGCCAACGCCCTAGAGAATCACCACCCTCTTGGACGCGATGCTGAGAACGACAATTTGAATCCATTGCCTCATCGAGATGGCCAGGATAAGAAACAAACATGAAGAAAAAGGCTGTATTTTTCGACCGAGATGGAACTCTTATTGTCGACAAAATCTATCTCAACGATCCAGATCAAATCGAATTTTTGCCTACCGTCTTTGATGCTCTTCGCTTACTTCGAGATCATGGCTTTTGCTTTTTAGGTGCCACCAACCAATCTGGGGTCGCCAGAGGAATTGTGAAAATCGAAAATCTCTACGAAATCCACCGGCGCATCAAGGCTGAATTTGCTCGAAATGGTGTGGATTTTTTAGAGTTCTACTACGCTCCCTACATGACAGATACCGATCACTTTATGCGCAAACCCAACCCCGGAATGATCCTGAGCGGAGCAAGTGACTATTCCATCGACCTCAAAAACAGCTGGATGGTGGGGGACAAGATGCTAGATGTGGAAGCTGGCCATCGTGCCGGTTGCCGAAGCGCCCTCATTGGATTTGCGGATTTACCAGAAAATTCCAATTTTTCACCTCCCGAAATTCATGCCGGAAGCCTTTTGGAAATTGCCCAGTCTATCGTGGCAATGTCTTGAAATGAGGGCAATTCCCGCATTGAGAAATTGAAAATTTCCCCATCCTTTGGCTCTAGTGCACCAGGAATCAAGTCGACCAAAATTGCATCAGTGTGAAACGCTCAATATCAATACGAGTGGTCAAGTTAAGGGCTCCAAAATCCGAAAAATAAGATAGCTGTAGAGTGCAAAAAGCAAACGGAGCAAATATGCGAAACAGGTTTAAAATGGCGGCTTTATTTCTAACGGTGTTTGCACTTGTTGGGCCTCATGCTTTAGCGGGAAACGTACACGGCGTGATGCAGGTTGTGAAAGGTGATGTTCAGGTCAAATCTGGTAAAGATGGAAAGGTCTACAAAGCAAAGATCGGTGCCAAGGTTTTTCCGAAGGATACAATTATCACTGGAAAAGATTCTCGCGCAAAAATCGTAATGGTTGATAACAACGTACTTAATATTTCACCCGATTCCAAAATCGAAATCGAAAATTATGAGTTCGCTCCGGAACAGGGCAAAAAAGAGGTTTTACTCAACGTGCTCTACGGGAAGGTCCGCTCCAAAGTTGAACAAAAATACGATGGAGAAACGACGAAGTTCCAAGTTAAAACCCGAACTGCAGTTGCAGGCGTAAGAGGAACAGATTTTATTGCCTCTTATGCTCCTGCTACAAACTCTTCGAGCGTAGTCACTTTTGAAGGGAACGTCGCTTTTGGACAACTTGGCCCAGGTGGGCGAATTGAAAACCCCGTTTCAGTGGGACGCGGTCAGTTCACTGAAGTTCGAGGTTCGGCCCCACCTGAACCGCCAAAGTCACTTCCGCCCACTCAACTCGCCAATCTTGATCAGGAATCAAAAGCGGAGACAGCCCAAGGCAGCAAAGATTCGGGCGAACCTCGAGCTCCCGCCGGGAATGACAACAAAAAAGAGAAGGACAATTCTGGGGAAAAATCTGAGGGTAAAGGCGAAAGTAAATCCGATGGCAAGTCGGATGGCAAATCTGATGGAAAGAATAACTCTGCAGCAAAGTCGGATGGAAATTCAAAGAACGACAGCAACAAAGGATCCGAAGATAATAAGAAGTCCGCATCAAACCCCAACCAAGGTCAGGGAAAAGAAAATAAGGCTGCGGACGGCAGTGACCGAGATAAGGGCAATGGCAATGATCGCAATCGCGTGAGCGAAGGTGGAAAGTCCGGAGACAGCCGCGGCCAAGGTCCGGGCGTCCCTCGACCAGCCGCTGGAACGCCCTCTGCCAACAACAGCGAAACGCCTCCGTCCGGATCCAATTCAGCTCCTGGCGGAGAAGCTCCTCGGATTCCTTCGAGTGTGGGTGGAGTCATGCCTCCCCCTCCCGGAGGTTCGATGCTTCTTCCTGGCGACTTTGCTGGAGCACCCCAGCCAATGCCCGATATGTTTCAACCACCCCCCACGATTGAAGCTCCGCTGTTACCACCACCAGTGCCCGTCTGCGATTTCTGTAATCGCGTCATTGAGAGTGGTAATACGAGCCTCACCATCCGCGTAAATTATTAGACTCGACTTAGAAAGGGACCTTGAGAAACAGGTCCCCTTTCTGTCCTACGCCCACTAAAATGGAGGTGTCAGTCATCTCTTGGAGGAGCATCTGTGAAATCAATCACGGCCGTCACCGCTATTCTCTTTAGTACAACACTCTGGGCTCAAAGCAATGCCCCTAAAATCGAAGAACCACCGAAACCCGAGGTTAAGGCCGCGGTGGGCGATCAGAGCTTTAAGATCACCTATGGTTCAACGTCTTGGAACATAGACAGCAGTCAACCCGACAGCGCCTATCTTTTTTTAAGGGATAGAAAAACTGGAAAGATTGTTAAGATTCAACTTGAAGAGACGGAGCCTGATTCTTCCATTTTTAGTGGCAGTTTTGCCGTTTCATGGGGGAACGGAGGCGGCATAGATCCCGAGGTCTATATTCCTCCAAAAGATTTGCGCAACAATGAAGAGGCACTAAAGAAATTCAATCAGCTGCTGAGTCAAAATTCAATAAAGACTCAACCGATGGTGGTACGCACGGGTGAGAAAGGACTTCGTCACATAGATGTTTACGATACCGCTGACCAGGCCACTCGGGCGAAGCAGGTCGCAGATGCCGCTGAAAAAGCTAAAATAGAGGCGAAGAAATCGGAATTGGTGAAACCAGCGCTGAAGCCTCAAGATCTCGAAGTTGCAAAGAATGCGGCTCAACAGGATCTTCTCAAACGACTTGCCGAAGAAGCCGCAAAAAGAGAAACAGATCGAATTCGCCTAGAACAAATTGAGCGCCAGAGAAACCTCGAGCTTGAACGTCAAGCCCGAGCACTTTCCGAACAACAACGATTGGCACAGAAAGCCCGAGCACAAGCCCTCGCCAACGAGGCCATGGCCGCCTATGCGCAAGGAAACTATTCTGCTGCCGAAAGTAAATTCCGACAGGCCACCGAACTCGATCCCGAAAATAAGTCCTATTATTTTCGTTATGGGGTGACTTTGTATCGAACTGAAAAGTTCAACGATGCCCTAGTTGTCATGAAACTTTCCCCAGAAGTTGCGGAAACTTCTTTAGAACGCAAGTACTACATGGGCCTGATTCATATGCGACTAAAGGAGGTAGATTCGGCTCTTGCATATATGAAAGAAGTTGGGGCGCAAAGAAAGAGCCCCTTGGCCCCTTCTGGTGCCTTTTACGAGGGAGTTATTCTCTTCGCCAAGGAGGACTATGAAGCGGCAAAAGAACCCTTTGAGCGTGTGATTGACATCTCAAATGACCCGCGCCTCGATGAGCAGGCAGAAAAGTACCTGGATCAACTCGTCTCCCTCATCGCGCAGAAAAAGGCGATGAGTAAGCGCTATTTTATAAATGGAATGGTCGGTACGACCTACGATTCAAATGTCCTTCTCGCATCAGATACTGAAACAGCCCAGGGCAGTGCCACAAAAGAGGGGGACATAAGAGCTCTCGTCGCCGGTGACCTCGAATACCGTCCGATTTTTACTAAAATGCATGAATGGGGCGCAAAGGGCCAATTGTACTACCTCTATTCGAGTAAGGATGAAGTTTCCCGGGCAGATCCTTTTCAAATGAATTTAAGTCTACCTTACACATACAAAGGCACAGCTTTAGGCAAGGGCTATAAGTTTGCGCTTAAGCCGGCCGCCGAAGTGGTGTTTATGGATGCCAATCAAGACGGAACTCGGGAGGGCATTCTTCAATCTTACCTGCTCACCACAGATAATACTTTTGTGATGCGCCAAGGGTATCTCGCCACATATAGCGCCGAAGTACGCTATGACGACTCCCTCACTCCAGACTCCATCGGTGATGCCGATGCCGATGCCATGAAATACACACTCAAAACCGCTCAGACCTTTTTGTTGGACAAGTCTGCAAAAGAAGCGCTGGTCGCATCCCTCGGATTAGTGATGAACGATGCGAAAGGGAAGGATAGATACTATCAGCGTTATGATGTTGGTGTAACTTATGTCCGACCCACAAAATGGCAGAGCACCTGGAGTCTTGGCTTGTCCTATTATTGGCTCGATTTCAGCAAAGGAGCTGATCGTCGATCGGACAAAAACCTAACTCTATCAAGTGGTGTGGTCAAACCCATCAAAGACTGGGTCAGCTGGACCGTCAACGGATCCTATTCGAGCAATGCATCCAACGTTGAAGCAAATCATTACAGCAAGTTTTCCATAACCGCCGCCGCTGTTTTCAATTACTCGCTATAACAAGAGACTTAGCGAAGTTGGGATCGTGATCGACCTACGGCAGCTGGGGGCCTGTTTGGCCTGCTAATTGTAATTCAACTTTCCATGAGCTCTCAAAATTGCGTCTTTTTCATTTGGCGTCTTGGCACTGTCACATTTCTTTACAGAGCGTGCCGCTTTTGCGTCACTTTATTCACCCTAAGCCTAGTGTCCTTTGCCTACTCATATTACAGTTCAGCAGAGCTCCTTGAGGCCCCCCTATTGAAAACAAAGGTCCCCTGTGAAACTGTTCTCCAATCAAAAAAGCTAAATCTTCTGGTGATCGACAGCACCGACAACACCGGCTGGTACAATTCTTTGAATGAGCTAGGTTACCAAATTGAATTCGCTCAGAATTTGATAGATGCATCTGAATTGTTGGCTAAAAGGAGTTTTGCCGCCATTCTCCTCAATACCACCGGTCTTGATGGATCTGGGCTCGATTGGGCTAGATATTTTAGGTCCCATGATCAAGCAATAAGCCGCCCAATCATTTTTCTATCTACGGATACTGTGGAATTCGCTGAGGCACTTGCACTGGGGGGAACTGATTATATGCAACTCCCAGCTCGAGTTGCAGAGCTGAATTTCAGACTACAAGCGCAAATTCGTATTGTCTCAGAGATTAATCAGGCACGACGGGCTCTGGACCAACTCGGTAATGCAACTGTTGCTATTAATCTCAAAACCGGTCAAATCCAGTGGTCGACGCCACAAGTGCAACAATGGTTAGGAGACGAGGTTCCCGAAAGTGTTCGAGTTTGGGCGATGAAGAAAATTCCTTTGCGCTTCAACTTTACTCACAATCAATTTCCGTATTCA